>NZ_JBQKUM010000004.1:0-106617 GCF_054968605.1 Pseudoalteromonas sp. G5_S1_14_S5
ACCTTTTTTTATAGCCAGTTTTCATACGAAATAAGAATCTGGTCAAAATCAAGTAAAAAGGGAAAATATCACTTATAATTTATTTATATTTAGATACAATCCACATTTCAAACTTACCCTGTTTCCACGCCTATTATTGAGCGACCACTGTGAATATCGACGTTGTTTTTCTGCTAGAACAAAACCCCATTCTCCTCATCTTTGTTGTGTTATCGATTGGTTTGGCCATTGGTAAAATTCGTTTCGGTAGCCTGCAACTTGGTAATTCAATCGGCGTTCTGATTACTTCCCTTGTGATGGGCCACCTTGGTTTCTCATTTAACGCAGACGCCCTAACCATCGGCTTTATGCTATTCATCTACTGTGTCGGTATTGAAGCAGGGCCGAACTTCTTTGGTATCTTTTTCCGAGATGGCAAACACTATCTGATTTTAAGTTTAGTGGTGCTCTCTACCGCTATTGCGCTGACTTACTTCTGTAGCGAGTACTTAGGCCTTGGTTTCGGACTTTCTGCCGGTATGATGGCTGGCGCACTGACCGCAACACCCATCTTGGTGGGTGCGCAGGACGCACTCAACTCAGGGCTTGCTGAAGTGCCAAGGAACATGGATTTAAGCCTGATTATCGAAAACCTATCGGTCGGTTACGCGATGGCTTATCTAGTTGGCCTTATCAGTATGATTATGTTTGCCCGTCTAATTCCAAAGCTTCAGAAAGTGAACCTACACGACTCAGCTGAACAAATTGCTCAGGAACGTGGCTTAGGTGCATCAGGACAGCGCAAGGTTTATCTGCCAATCATTCGTGCTTATCGTGTTGGTCAAGAGCTGATCTCTTGGACAGACGGCAAAAACTTACGTGAGCTAGGTATCTACCGCCAAACGGGTTGTTATATCGAACGTATTCGCCGTAATGGCATTCTTGCCCACCCAGATGGTGATGCCATCCTGCAAGAAGGCGATGAGATCGCATTGGTTGGTTTCCCAGATAGTCACGCTCGTCTGGACCCAAGCTTCCGTAACGGGAAAGAAGTTTTCGACCGTAACCTTTTGGACTTACGTATTGTCGAAGAAGAAATCGTCGTTAAAAGCGATAGCATTGCAGGTAAACGTCTTTCAGATCTAAACCTATCTGAATACGGCTGTTTCCTTAACCGCGTAGTGCGAGCTCAGATTGAAATGCCGATGGACTTAAACATCGTGCTTGCTAAAGGTGATGTTCTGCAGGTGAGTGGTGAGAAAAGTCGTGTTCACGGCCTAGCGGAGAAGATTGGTTTCATCTCGATCCACAGCCAAATGGCGGATCTGATGGCTTTCTGTAGCTTCTTCATCTTGGGTATTCTATTTGGTTTGATCACCATGACATTTGGCCAAGTTTCATTTGGCTTAGGTAACGCGGTTGGTCTACTACTATCAGGTATCATGCTCGGTTTCTTGCGTGCAAACCACCCTACTTTTGGTTATGTACCTCAAGGGGCACTGAACATGGTCAAAGACCTCGGTTTGATGTTCTTTATGGTGGGTATCGGTTTAAGCGCCGGTGGTAAGATATTTGAACACTTAACTCAAGTTGGTCCGCAGGTTATTGGTATTGCTCTGATAGTCAGTGTGATCCCGGTATTCTTCGCTTACTTAGTGGGAGCTTACGTACTTAAGATGAACCGTGCACTGTTGTTTGGTGCGATCATCGGTGCACGAACCTGTGCCCCCGCGATGGACATCGTTAATGATCACGCTCGCTCAACAATCCCAGCTTTGGGTTATGCGGGCACCTACGCGATAGCAAACATCTTGATGACCTTAGCCGGTACCTTCATCATCATAATCAGCTAGCCACACATCGCTAATTGATTCACTTCTAATGCACTAATTCATGTTTGGGTTAGTGCATTTTTTATGGCCTATTTTAATCAGTTCAGCCTTCTTCCCCGCTCCTGCTCTAAACTCACTTTGTATCTCGAATCTCATCACTCGAAACAGCTCTATTCTTTTCGCATCCCGCCACTCTAATCCCACATCTACTCTCAACCTCTTCGCATACCGTCACTCGTATCTGCTTTTGAGACAAAAAAATAGGCGCTCAATGAGCGCCTATTCGTTTAGATTCGATAATTTGAGTTAGATGTCAGCTACATCAAATTCAACAGCAGGGTTAACGTCAGCTTCGTAATCAACACCTTCAACACCGAAACCGAATAGTTTCAAGAACTCTTCTTTGTACTCAACGTAGTCAGTCAGTTCTTTTAGGTTTTCAGTTGTGATTTGAGGCCACAGGTTACGACAGTGCTCTTGGATGTCGTCACGCAGTTCTAGGTCATCCAGACGTAGACGGTTTACTTCATCAACTTCTGGAGCGCTGCCGTCTTCTTTGTATAAACGTTGGCTGAACATACGGAAGATCTGTTCCATACAACCTTCGTGAATACCTTCTTCACGCATCTTCTTGAACACCATAGCGATGTAAAGAGGCATAACAGGGATTGCAGAGCTTGCTTGAGTCACAACAGACTTAAGAACAGCAACGTTTGCAGTACCGCCAGTTTGGCCTAGTTTCTCGTTTAGCGCTGCCGCTGCACGATCTAGATCCATCTTAGCTTTACCTAGCGCGCCATCCCAGTAGATTGGCCACGTTAGTTCAGTACCGATGTAGCTGTAAGCAACCGTCTTACAACCGTCAGCTAGAACACCAGCTTCAGAAAGAGCATTGATCCAAAGTTCCCAATCTTCACCGCCCATTACAGTAACAGTGTCTTTGATCTCTTCTTCAGTTGCAGGATCTACGCTTGCTTCGATGATTGTGTCTTTGTTTGTATCAACCGCAGTTGACGTGTACGTTTCACCGATAGGCTTCAGAGATGAACGAATGACTTCGCCAGTCTCTGGCATTTTACGCACTGGAGACGCCAGTGAGTATACAACCATATCGATCTGGCCTAGATCTTCTTTGATCAGGTCAATCGTTTTCTGTTTAGCTTCGTTAGAGAAAGCATCGCCATTCAGGCTTTTTGAATATAGGCCTTCTTCTTTAGCAAACTTGTCGAACGCTGCTGAGTTGTAGAAACCAGCTGTGCCTGGCTTTTTCTCAGTACCGGCTTTCTCAAAGAAAACACCGATAGTTGAAGCGCCGCCACCAAATGCAGCCGCAATACGTGAAGACAAGCCGTAGCCACTTGAAGAGCCAACAACTAGTACACGTTTAGGTGCGTTTGCGATTGGGCCTTGAGCTTTTGTGTAAGCAATTTGTTCTTTTACATTAGCTTCACAACCGACTGGATGTGTTGTAGTACAGATGAATCCGCGAATTCGAGGTTTGATGATCATATTCAACTTCCTTAAAAAATCAGGTTAAGGATAAAAGTTTCATACGCAAATGGCATCTAATTTCTGTAAAAATGTGGTGAAAATGCAAGTGGTTGGAGCACTCAGTGAATATTTGCTGACTAAGTCACCATTTGTTAACGCGTCTATTGCGACTTCTACGACAAAAACAAAAAAAGCACCTTTTAAGGTGCCTTTTATCATTTCTTAATCTAAGCAACGCTATTTAGCTTAGGTTTTAACTCTTTTCGCGTCAAAGTTTCACTGTAATCGTGACTGAAGTGGTCAACTTGGATGGCAGCGTAGCGTAGTTTGTCTGCCGCAATGATTTGGTCAACTTCGTCTTGAGTTAATACATCAGCCGAAAGTGCTTGAGCAAGTTTGTCTTGCAGTAGCCCCTTACGAGCAACTTTGCCCTCTTTAATCGCTTTGAAGATCTTACGCTCAAGTGGTTTAATGCTGTACATCGCATTGAACGCGTTTTCCATCAAACCAACACTATCGTCCTCTTCCTGGCCGATGTAGCAAAGGTGTGTCAGACGTTCACGGTGCGCTCCCGGAGTCATCAAGCTTTCAGCCAACTGAACTGTCAGATCATCACTTGGTTTTTCGAAGTGATTGCCCATAGGGAATATGAGACCTTTAAGTAACTTACCAACGACCTTATTCGGGAAGTTACGGTACGCCTCTTGTAGTGCTTTTGCAGCATGGTGGAAACAATGCTGAACCGCGTAGTGTACATAGTCTAGGTCTGCTTGTTGACGACCTTCGTCTTCATACTTCTTAAGCGCAGCTGAAGCCATGTATAGGTAGCTCAGACCATCACCTAAACGTGCAGAGATAAGCTCTTTACGTTTCAGTTCACCACCTAGAGTAAGCATAGCGAAGTCTGCACTTACCGCTAATGCACGGCTTAGACGAGTTAAGTCTTGGTAGTAAGGCTTAGTTGGACCACTCATGTCCGCTTTAATGAACTTAGAGCCAGTCAATGCAGCACCGAACGCACCAAACGTGTTCTTAGTTGCGTGACCAATATGCTTGAACAACAAGTCATCGAAGTCTTTCGCACCTTGCTTCTCATCCGGGTTAGCTGCCGCTTCCATTTCGCTCAATACGTATGGATGACAACGTGTTGCACCTTGACCGAAAATCATCAGGTTACGAGTCAGGATGTTTGCGCCTTCTACCGTGATTGCAACTGGGATACCTAGGTAAGGTGCTGCCAAGTAGTTCATTGGACCATCTTGAATTGCACGACCAGAGTGAATATCCATTGAATCATTCAGAATTGTACGTGCCATTTCTGTCATGTGGTATTTCGCGATAGCCGTTATAATGCCCGGCTTCTCTTTCATATCAAGCGATGTCGTCGTCAGAGTTCTTGTCGCTTCTAGTAGGTACGTTAAGCCACCAATGCGACCTAAGCTCTCAGCAACGCCCTCAAACTTACCAATCGACATACCAAACTGCTTACGAACGTATGCGTATGCACCTGTTGTTCTTGCCGTTAGGTGTCCCATTGCCGTGCCTAGTGCTGGTAATGAGATACCACGACCTGCAGATAGACATTCAACTAGCATACGCCAGCCTTTACCTGCGTAATCCGCGCCACCGATTAACCACTCCATTGGAATGAATACATCATGACCACGTGTTGGACCGTTCATGAAAGCAAGACCTAGTGGGTCATGGCGCTCACCAATCACAACGCCTTCATGGTCTGCTGGAATAAGCGCACACGTGATGCCGATATCTTCTTTATCACCCAACAGTTTTTCTGGATCGTGCAGTTTGAATGCTAGGCCAAGCACTGTTGCTACTGGTGCTAGCGTGATGTAGCGCTTGTTCCAGTTAAGCTTGATACCTAATGTCTCTTTACCTTCGTGCATACCCATACATACGGTACCCACATCAGGAATACCGCCTGCATCAGAACCCGCTTCTGGGCCTGTTAGTGCAAAACATGGGATATCTGTACCGTCAGCAAGGCGTGGCAGCCAGTAATCTTTCTGTTCTTGAGTACCATAGTGAGATAGAAGCTCACCTGGACCCAGTGAATTAGGAACCATTACAGAAACTGCGGCACTGATACTGCGAGTTGCGATCTTAGTAACAATCGTTGAGTTTGCGTGTGCCGAAAATTCGCGACCACCGTACTCTTTAGAAATGATCAACGAGAAGAAGCGC
The DNA here is from genome assembly GCF_054968605.1 of Pseudoalteromonas sp. G5_S1_14_S5. Taxonomy (NCBI): domain Bacteria; kingdom Pseudomonadati; phylum Pseudomonadota; class Gammaproteobacteria; order Alteromonadales; family Pseudoalteromonadaceae; genus Pseudoalteromonas; species Pseudoalteromonas sp. G5_S1_14_S5. The sequence continues at coordinate 5,505 of NZ_JBQKUM010000004.1, forward strand.
TCTTTTCGTAAGAAGTTCCAAACTTCCTTCGGAAGATCTCGATCTTCTTTCACAATCTGATGGTCATCAAGCATAGAAAGCAAGGTTTCTAGCTCATTGTCCATAAAAGACTGCTCTTCTGACGAAAGTTGAGGCTTTGGATATTGGTGCAGCTTAGTGAAATCTGGTTTACCAGAGAACAGCTCTCCATCCCACCACACGCTACCCGCTTCCATCGCTTCTTTCTCTGTGCTAGATAGTGGTGGAAGTACTTTTTTAAAGAGTTTAAAAGCTGGGTCACTTACCCATTTTTGTCTTAGAGAGCTCATAGTTCAGATCCTTTTGTTCACTATATTGGTTGTGAATTTATTCGCTTTTTATTGTTTTATTCTTTTGCTGACATGCCAGCGGCCAAGTATGGAATTAAAATATCGACCACTGCTTTGGCATCCATTTTCTTTCCGTAATCATTCTCTGCGATTTCTACGAGAGCCTGACTCGAAGCCATGGTGAATACACAAGTCCCGAGGGTGAAGTGCAAACGCCAAAATAACTGTTCTTTAGTGAGGTTCGGGTTAGCTTTCATTACTGAGCTGGTAAACAAAGTCAGCACTTCGCTATAACGAGTCGTAATGAACCAACGCAAATGTCCCTGTACATCCGTGTAGCCTCTGCCGATAAGTAACATGAATCGGCTGGTACCATTTGGCCTTACATCATTCAGTGCTCGTAGTGGCTGTCTTAAAGACTCAAACACGTCATTCATAGAATACGTTTCGTTCAAGTTTAAATTCACTAGTGCATCTTGCAATGCAGGCATAAATGCTTCCAAGTAGCGATTGAGTACTGCACGAACCAGAGTTTTCTTGTCGCCAAAGTGGTAGTTCACTGAAGCTAGATTGACATTCGCTTTACCCGTAATGGTGCGTAAAGAGGTGTCATTAAAACCATGCTCAGCAAACAAGCCTTCAGCTACGTCTAAGATTTTGTCTTTGGTTGTACTTCTTGGTGCCATTTCAATCACTCGTATTAAACAACTGTTTGAAATATACGACGAGAACATTTATTTAACAAGCAAGCAACATCACACTTTCACAAATTGGTCGTACCAGTTATAGAATATCGTCACTAACCAATTGAATCGCAGGAGATTTAAGAAAAAATAAAATTTAATGAATTTTCTGGGAACTGATTCAGAAATGGAGAGTCATAAATTAAGTAGAAAACAGAGTATTTAAAAGTTTAACAGGCCGTCAAACGTGTTATGTACCCTGCTTTCTTAATTACTGCATTTTCCTTATTAACTCCTATGCTTATATCCGCCCAAACCACGTTGGTTTGGGTTTTTTTTGCCTGTGATTGGCGATCCTTCGACACTAAATTTCCACAACAATTTCAGGAATTAGAGAGTCTAGAGAGTCACCACCCGTCGCGTCTAAAATGTAACTAGACTCAAGCAAGTCTTCACCTACAGCGAACTCTTGAACCACATTGATGCTGTTATCAAGCGCTGCCCCTCTTTTCCCAAAATAATCATATAACGTTGTAAATCTAGCCACCACTGGGAGCAATAGAGAGCTCACCTAGTTGAATCGCATTAGCAGACTCAACTTGATGAGCTGTTGGGTAAAGATTGGGGGGGGGGGGTTAATAACCTTGATTCTCGGTCCAGCTAACCTCCTAGCTCAGTTGGATCAAATCCATCCTCAATGGCACGTTCGACTTGTGCGATTGCGTCATTAATCTCCAAGTCACTTTGTTGCCCTTGGTTATCAACGAATCATGCCGAAACACTTGGCACACTCTCTTCGTTCTCGGCAAAACTAATCACGACATCAGTCGAAGTTGGTTGTTCGTCCGGTGCTAACTGACGCAATCTACCCTGAGCGTCAAGCACAATACTGCAGCTCGCAAGGCCTAGAATATTGAGTTTCACACTACCTATAACTCAGTTCCTACTTCAGCCCAAAACCAACCACACACGCACTAAAGCCCACCCAGAGATGTGGTTGCTTCACTCCATATATTTAGTAGCGCCACCATTGATAACAAACCCACTAAAAGATAGCGATTGGTACTAATATCAAATTGTTGAATAGCAACAGACACTTACAGGCAAAAACAAGCCTTTAAACTTCGCATTTTTTTACAGATGTTCTAAGCTTCGATTAGTACACTTCTCTCAATTCAACGGGTAACATTAGTTGAGAAAAAGAGGAGACTATTAAAGTAGAAGGAGAGCTACTTTGAGATTGTTCAAACTATCCATGATGTGTTACTTAGTCATCACCACACCGCTCGCCGCTCAAACCTTGGAACAGGCTGTCGCTATCACTTTGGCAACCAATCCAGAGATAAAAAGTATCTTTAACGAGTTTGAGAGCGTGAGAAAGCGGAACGATGCCTCTGGGGGAGCATACCGACCAAGTATCGACTTAGATGCAGGGATTGGTTACGAGGGCATAAACCCTGCGCCAAACAATGGCCCAGATACCGACCTCACGAGAAAAGAAGCAACGATTTCCCTCACTCAATTATTGTGGGATGGTTCAGCGACGCTCTACGATATGGATCGTACTGCTGCAGATGCCGAATCGGTCCGGTTACAGCTATTGGCTGATGCAGAAGACAAAGCGCTTGAAGTTACACAGATTTATCTAGACGCGGTAAAAGCGACTGAGGTATTAGCCTTGTCAGAGAGTAACCTTGCTATACACAAGAAAATTTACAAAGACATCAAAAAGCGAGCAAGCTCTGGTATCGGTTCAACAGCAGACGTATCACAAGTAGAAGCAAGGATCGCAAAAGCTCACAGTAACTTACTGGCTGCACAAAACAACCTTGTTGACACGCATACCCAATTTAGAAGAATCGTGGGTCAAGAGCCACTCGGCTTAGTTTATCCGAGAGCCGATATTTCAATGCTCCCACTGTCACTGTCGGATGCACTGGTTGATGCGCTAGACCAACACCCAGTTATCAAAGTCGCTAACGCGGATGTCGATTCAGCACACTTCCAATACAAACAATCAAAGGGCGTGAATTACCCAACATTCTCCATCGAGGCATCTCAATCATGGCGGGATGACGCTGGCGGTGACGAAGGTCCTAACCAAGAAACATTGGCGATGCTGAGAATGCGATACAACCTCTACAACGGTGGCACAGACAGCGCGAACTCGGAAGCCGCCGCCTATCAACTGAATAAAGCAAAAGACTTGAGAGACAGAGCTTATCGACAAGTAGAAGAAGGGCTGCGTCTATCTTGGAGTGCATTAGACTTAACACTGCAACAAAAGAACTTCTTATCTGACCATGTGGATTCGGCATCAGAAACGGTTATCGCTTATGGCAAACAGTACCGGATAGGTAAACGTACTCTTCTTGACTTGCTGAACACTGAGAATGAATTGTTTGAAGCTCGAAAAGATTACCTAGATGCTCATTACGCTGAGCAATATGCTAAGTATCGAGTAATGAACGCGACCGGTTCTTTATTGAATGCTCTGCTGGTTGACATTCCAGATGAATGGACAACGGCCGTGGAGTATTGATCATGAAGGTAACCTACATAATGCTTCCTGCACTAACAATGTCCCTACTCGCTTGTTCTAGCCAACAAGAGGAGAAATATATTGAGACCCCCGAAGCCGATCAAATATCCGATCTACAAGACGATGACAAAGACGGTGTCGTCAATGCGAGAGACGCCTGCCCTATAACACCTCCAGCGTCGTTAATCGACAACGAAGGTTGCGGGGCGATCGTGCTTTCGGAAGAAGTTAGACAACTCAATATACTATTTGCTAACGATTCTTACGAAGTGAACCGGATTTTCTCTGACCAGATAACCACAATGGCTCAGTTTTTGGAAACCTACCAAAGTGCGTCCATCGAGATTCAAGGCTACGCAAGTAAAGTTGGCTCTAGCGAATATAACTTAGAGCTTTCAAAGAAACGCGCTCACAATGTCGAAGTTGAGTTGCTATCAAACGGCATAGATCCAAGCCGCGTCAGAGTCGTAGGTTACGGTGAAGATATTTTAGAAAGTGACGGTGACGATGCAACATCACACGCTTTAAACCGCAGAGTAACAGCAACCGTGGTTGGCTTAAGCGAACAAATCGTTGAGGAGTGGACTATTTTCACCACACTTAAAAAATAGATATAGATCTACCGATAAGAGAAACCGCTATAACAAGCATAACAAGAGAAAAGCCGCGATAGGATTGACTATCGCGGCTTTGATGTATTTTTAAACACGTTGCTCTAGGGAATAGCTCAGTGGTTATTGTTACGATTCAAGATTTAACTTGTTACTCAAGAAATGGCTCGACGGTTAGTCGAGCCAATCACCAATTAAAGTTTTACTTCTTGGTGTTTAGTTTTAGGTAAAGAAAGGCTTAGCAGGAAGTAACCTAAGATAGCTGCAGTCGTTGAGCCCATCAGGATACCTAATCGAGCAAGCGTATCGAAATCTGCGTTTGTAGAGCCAAATGCCAGCGATGAAATAAAGATAGACATAGTAAAGCCGATACCACACAACACAGAAACCGCGAAGATATTCATAAAGTTCACACCTTCAGGAAGCTTAGCGACACCTGTTTTCACAGCACCCCAGCTGAACAGGAAGATACCCAGCGGCTTACCAATCAATAGACCTAGAGCGATACCTAGAGGCAGCATGCCTGTAAGGTTTGAAATTGAAATACCTTCCAGTGAGATACCTGCGTTTGCAAATGCGAAGATTGGCAGAATTACAAAAGCTACGTATGAGTGCAGTGCGTGCTCTAGGTGTTTCAGTGGTGAATTCTCTCCTTTATTGCCTTTCAGTGGGATAGCAAAACCAATTACTACACCCGCCAATGTTGCATGAACACCAGACTTCAATACTGCGAACCACAGAATCGCACCGACAATCAGGTAAGCGCTCAGTTTAGTCACATGCTTGTTGTTTAGCATGAACAGCACACCTGTTGCGATAAAACCAACTGTAAGTGCAAGTGTTGATAAGTCACCTGAGTAGAACAACGCAATGATAACAACAACACCTAGGTCATCAATAATTGCTAGAGCTAGCAGGAACACTTTCAAGCTTACCGGTACGCGGTTACCAAGAAGTGCCATGATACCCAACGCGAATGCGATATCAGTTGCAGCCGGGATAGCCCAACCTTGAAGCGCTTCAGGGTTACTAGAGTTAAATAGCACGTAAATAAGTGCAGGAGCCAACATACCACCTACCGCAGCGATAGCTGGGAAGATAGCAGTCTCTTTAGACTTTAATGCGCCTTCTAAAAGCTCACGTTTAACTTCTAAGCCAATTAGAAGGAAGAAGACAGCCATCAAGCCATCGTTGATCCAGTGAGACACAGACATACCGAGAACGTAACTGTGCAGGATGCCCTGGTACATTTCGTTCAGTGGTGAGTTTGCTACAAACATTGCGATCGCCGCAGCGATAACTAGGATGATGCCGCCAGCAGATTCCATTTTAAAGAAGTCACGGATGACGTCGGTCATGATTTCGCCCTTATATTTATTATTTAAATAAACGAATAACAAAGAATAACCATGAGTTTATATCCAAGCTTTATCGATAAATAATCACTTCTTTGGATGTTTAACTTCGGTTTTTCCTACAAATACTAAATAATACGTCGTATATTCCATAATATTGTTATGCACCATAAACTAAGTATAGATGAGAACATCACACCTGTATGCACAATTCATTGAGTGCTAACAAAATTAAGAAGCATAAAAAAGGCTATCAAATGATAGCCTTAAGTGTTTTTTAGTAGCCGGTGAGCTGCATAAAGCCGGACGCTTCATGGCTGCCGCTGGCCATTATTGGCCCTTCCCAATAAGGTATGACAAATGGCAGCCACATATCTCGACGAATGATACGCGTAGTCAAGTTGATATCGTGCTTAGGGACGTTAATGATCCATTGAAGCGGCATTCGTCTGCCGTTCATTAGCCTTGTGTTCTGCAAAGGCTGAATCGAAATATCCGATTCCGTTAACTGGTAAACCTTACCAGAACGAGTGGCTAACGTTCCGAACACATAAGGTAACTGCTGATTATGGCGATAGCGGTTGATGCTCAGTGCTGTACCATCATCAAGGTTAAACACAAACCAATCCCAGCCTTGCTGACCAACTCCAAGTAAGCCACTACCCCACTCTTTGTGAACCCACGCTGTGCCTTCTACTTCTTTAGCTACGCCATCAAGGTTCAGTACACCACTCAGTGATAAAAACGGAGCATTAAAGTTGTAAGACGCGACAGGTAGCAGATCATGCTTTTTCTGATAACCGTTATCGCCATTAAGTACATATGGTCCTGTTGCCACTGTATCTAATTGCAGCCCAAACGTATCCGTTTGTACTTGTAGACGACCAGGAAACGGTGTGTTCCCCAGTGAGCACCAATTCCAATTATCAATCCAAATTCTAAATGGACGACTGGTCATCCCAGCTTGACCAATGCCACCACGAGCCATTCGCTGCTCTTTCCACACTTTGGATTTAGAAGAAATCACCACATTCGAGATGTAAACTTGTGAGCTCTGCCATCCCGGAGTTTCACGCTCATCCGTTGCAATGCGGAAGAAGCTCCATTGAACCGAATAGTCCTTGCCATCTTCCCCTTTCAAAGACGCAAAATAGTGCCACCACTCGTGCTGAAATTCCGGGTGGAACTTGAAGTCTCGAGGAAGAGATACACCTCGGTCAGGTAGGACAGGTTCAAATACATTGAAATGTTCGCTGACCAACACCGAATTAATCTCGTTGACCCCTTTTTCGCCAGGATCGACAAAATAGGAATAGTAGCCCCAGACACTCAAAAAGATGCCGAAAAAGCTGAACAATAACAGAGATGATAAAAATCGATGTCTTAACTTGGTTGAACTATTCCTTAGAAACATATTAAAGCGCATCCCTTAGTGATTTCATCGGTGTGTTCCGAATCATTCTCATCACTGGTAAAGCACCTGCTAACATCAAGGCCGCCATTGCCCAAGCAAATGTCTCGAAATAGTCCCAAGGGAGCACTTGTAACTCGAGTGACCAGCCAAAAGACTGCTTGATAACGATATCAACGATCAAGTTCGCCAACGCTAAACCAAGTGGAACCGCGATTAATGAAGAGATAAGCCCAAACACAAACAGCTGTAAACTCCCGGTAAGGATCAACTCTTTCGCCGATACGCCTAAACATCGTTGCAACGATATATGCCTTTGTCTTGAAACCTCACCAGCGACCGTCGCAAAGAAGATACCAAACACGGCTATCACAAGGGTAATGTTACCTAAGGTATCTGCAATGGCGAAGGTTCTATCAAACACTCGCATCGCTTGGCTATGAATATTGTTGTTATCGAATATGCGTTCAGAACCGAGTCTAAATAGACTTTCCAATCGGCTTCTAAGCCCTACTGAATTCACATCATCTTTCAGTATGACGCCAAGCCCCACATTGCCTCGACCTGCAAAGCCGTATAACCAGTTTCGATGTGACATCATCACTTGGTGATAAGGATTACCATAATCGTAATACACACCGACGACCTGCCAGCCAGAGCCTAAATTATCGTAGAGATCAATATAATCGCCTGGGCGAATATCTAGCTTGAGTGACATGGATTCACTGATCAATACACCTTTAGAGTGGTGTAAGTGATACCAGTAATTCGGGATACCGAGTTTAATCGTTAATGCTTCAAGCTCGCCCTCTGAAGGCCCGGTGCTCACCACTTGAATACTGCCTAGTGGAGAAGCGACATCTTTTTCCCAACGCCACCACACAGAGTCAACTTCTGGCTGCTCTGACAACCAGTTACTCATACGTGCTGCTGCATTGTTTGTTGGATATATATATAGGTCAGCGGCTAATCGCTGTGTTAACCATTTGTCCGTAGTGTCTCTGAAACTGCCGACCATCGTTTCTACACCAATGTTCGCGGTTAACGCCAACATAAAGGCCATAGTCGCAACACCGCGGTAACTCATACTAGATGCAGCATCAGCAAAGAACCAGCGAGCACGAACCCAACGCAGTGAGTAAGAGAGGCTGTTGAATAGCTTCCACATCAAAAACGGTGTAAACAAAGCCACACTAACCAGCATTAAAGCAATGATGGCAAAACCAGACTCTTGAGTTTGTGGCGCTTGATAAACCGCAACTGCAGCTACAAGGAAGCCACAACCTATCAAAGCTTGCCAAGTGAACTCAGTACCCGCAAAACGCATCAGGGATAAGCGAGAAGACAAACGAATCGGCTGAGATTTGAGTAAGCGAACCAATGGCCAAGCACAAGCTAAGAAAGCACCAATCAATGCCATCATTAAGCTGTAACCGCTCCAACGCCAATTCCAATCAATCGTTAAACCAACATTGGCGTCATATAAGTCGCCAAGGCTAGAAGACACAGCTGGTAACAGTTGGTTGGCCAACATCACACCAAAAACATTGCCGCAGATCCAGCTCAGTAAAACCAGAATCAATAGCTCTAAACATAGCGCTTTAGTGAGCTGCCAACCCGAGACACCGGTTTGTCTTAAGATCCCCACCAATGGCTGACGCTGAATAAAAGACAGTGACATCGCTTGATAGAAGATGAACAAGCCTACGACAAACGACAGCATGCCCATCGCTTTTAGGTTTAAGTGGAATGCATTAGTGAGTGACTCAAGTTCTGCTTTAGAGCTGCGAGAAATCGTCAAGCCATTAGGTAGCATGTTTTTGAGGCGTTCAAACTTTTCAGTAGACATGTCTGAACATGCAATCACCGACAGGCCAGCGCTGCGTTTCAACATTCTAAGTAACGAAATGTCAGCAATCAGCCTAGTACCATCAATAATGTTATTTTGATCGACCATTAATGGGCCAAGATCAGAACCATCCATAAGGTGGATATAGTCACCGTTCTTCCACTTCATGTGTTCAGCAAGATCGTCGCTCACAAGGATTGGGTACGGCGGTTTCATCAGGTTCAACGTATTGAGATCTTTTAACGCCACGCCCGGTTGCAGTTGAAGCATCGAAACAGGATCGATACCAATCAATGTGAAATTCACGCCATTTTCATCAGTGATACGATGGTGATCAAAAGGAGAGCACTGTTGAAAGCCTTCACGGCGAAGCTGGATATAAAAACCTTGCGGGATTTTATTGGCGTTGTGTTTTGGTCGAATACGGTAAGGAAGAGGATTCGAAAAGAGTTTTTCGCCATGAGCATAACTTTGCTTGGCGTGTTGGTTGATAGCAGTAACACCAACCAATAGTGATACGCCAAGAGTTAAGCCTAGCCATACCAAGATAATTTGTAGAGGGTAACGTCGATAGTGACCGAGTAGCGCCTTAACTACGGGCCATAACATGCAGCTGTCCTCCTTGTAAGCGGATCCGGCCGTCCATGTGCAGGGCAACTTTTTCACTGTGCGTTACCAACAGTAGCGTACATTCTAATTGGCGAGCTAAAGAAGTCAGCAAGCGCATTACCGCTTCGGCATTTCGCTCATCTAAGCTACCAGTCGGTTCATCGGCCAATAAGATTTTTGGTTCCATATACAAGGCTCGAGCGATCGCGGCACGTTGTTGCTGACCACCCGACGCTTCCTCTGGGTAACGACCAAGTAGAGGCATAAGGTCTAAAGCAGAAAGAATCTGTCTCCATAAACCTTTATCTTCAGGTAAGCCTTTTAGCTGGCGGCAAAAACGGATGTTATCTGCGATATTCAACGTGGGTAATAAGTTGAACTGCTGGAAGATATGGCCAATGTTGTTTCGACGATAAGCGGTACGTTCACGCTCGGTAGAATCGTGCATGTTGAAATTTGGAAAAACGATTTCGCCAGAGTCAGCGAGATCCAAACCTGCAATTAGGTTGAGCAGAGTACTTTTTCCTGAGCCGCTTTCGCCCATTAATGCGAGTTGGTCACCTTTATTCAATGTCAGTTCAGCACCTTGTAAAACAGGGTGGAATTCCCCCCCATCAACATAGCCTTTACATAGGTCTAACAGCTTTAACATTCAACAGCTCGCATTAGTTAGAATTTGGAAGGAGAATCTACACTAATTCCCTGTTGGGAGGAAGTATTTTGAAAGATAGATCACATGCCAACGATAAAGTGCTGCGATTGATGCGCCCTACTTCAACTTCCTATCAAATTTTTAATCCATTTTCTGGTTTTCATGCGATACAGCGAACCGCTCCACTTAATCACCTCTTCAGTGAGGAAAAGCAAGTACACCCACTCAGGTGGAAATCTAAAGTAGATGGCCGCGATAACCGCTAACGGAATACCAATCACCCACTGTGCTATAAGATCTTGGTAGAGGCAGAACTTAACGTCGCCACCCGCTCTCAACACACCGACAATCACCGTCATCGGAATTGAGCGAATCACAATACCGACACTGAGGATCAAAATAAACTTCTCAGAAAGCGCTCGGGTTTCTTCCGTTAATGCACTAAACGCGTTCAAGATTGGTGTTTGCACAAAGTAGAGGAAAATCGCAACCACAACACTGGTTAAAAAACATAAAATAGTAATACCGAGCGCTTGGTAATAAACCGCTTCGTTGTTCTTGGCGCCGAGTTGGTTCCCCACCAATACCGCAGCTGCGTTCGACATCCCTATCAATAAGCTCAATGAGATAGATTCAACAGGCGTCATCACCGAAAGCACTGCTAAACCTTGCACACCTGATTGTCCCATGATGGCGTGATAAGCAAACAAGCCACCAGCCCAAGCTAAGAAGTTGAAAGTTGTAGGCAAGGACAGCTTCAAGAAACGCATAATTTTATCGACCGTTGCAGCAGCTTTGATGTCACAGAACTTGAAAGCGAGTAAGTGTTTAGAGAAATAGAGGTAACCAAACAAAGTCGCCACTTCGATAGCGCCACTTAATACCGTGGCTATCGCGGCACCTTTGATACCAAGAGCAGGAAAACCTAGGTTACCGAAGATCAGCACCCAGTTTAAAAACACATTAGATAAGATACCGATACCACTGAAGAAAGTACTTAGCCCAGGTTTGTGCATCGCTCGTAAGCCAACGGCCATACTACTAACGCACGACACCGCCAACATACTAAAAGAGGTAATGACGATGTATTCAACACCTAAACTGATCACTTCTTGAGAATCGGTCGTCACACCCATGATTTGAGCAGGGAAAGAGACAAAGAAGACAATCGTCAGAAGAGCAAACAGGGTCGAAACCAACCAGGTCAATGCGGTACTTTCCCTTACCCCTTGCTTATCACCGGCTCCCCAATACTGGGCAGTAAGCAGAGCACCACCAGTAGTCACACCCACCAGCATAATAGTCGTCACAAACATCGCACGGCTGGCAACACCAACCGCCGCAATATCTGCCTCCCCAAGTTGACCTAACATCAGCACATCCACCAAGCCTCGGCTTGAAAACATAATGCTCTGAAAGGTGATTGGCAAAGCAATGGCAATCAGCCTGCGAACAAAGTCACCGCGAGTGTGATGGATAATTGAAGAGAGCAGCATAGGCACACCTGAACGGAACGTGTTGATGAATATAGATAAATATCACGCTATTATATCAATGTTCGGTTTTTAACCACAGATATAAATGGAGTAACGATGAAGAAAGTACTGGTTTTAGGCGCTTCTGGATATGTTGGTTCACAGCTGCTTCCTCTGCTACTAGAACAAGGTTATCAAGTAACCGCTGCAGCAAGGCACATCGACTACTTAAAAGCACGAACCAAGCCACATGAAAATTTATCACTCGAATATCTCGATCTGGCTGACCAAGCGGCAACACAAGCTTTAGTCCCTGATTTTGACCTCATCTTCTTCCTTGTCCATGGTATGGCGGAAGGTCATGACTTCATTGACTACGAGCTAAGCCTGGCCCGTAACTTTGTGTCCGCACTTGGCCCTAAAAACCAACACGTCATCTACTTAAGTTCACTTCAACCTCAAACTGGCGATTCTGAGCACCTTCAAGCGAGAAAGAAAACTGGACAAGTACTTCGTAAAGGCTCGGTTCCCGTTACTGAGCTACGAGCCGGCGTCATCATTGGCCCTGGTTCGGCGGCCTTTGAGATAATGCGAGACTTCGTTTACAACCTACCAATCATGATTGCGCCGAAATGGGTCGACTCAAAAGCTAACCCTATCGCATTGAAAAACCTCAATCACTACTTACTAAAGCTCGCGCAAGATAACCCAAGCGACAACCAGACCTTTGAGGCAGGCGGTCCAGATATCGTCTCTTATCGCAATCAATTTGCACATATCGCTAAAACTGCCGATCGTCCACTTAGATTATGGGCGATTTCCCTACTTACGCCTAAGATCGCCTCTTATTGGCTTGGCGTGGTGACCTCTGTCCCTTCCAACATAGGCAGAGCATTGCTCGCGGGTTTAAAGCATGACTTCATAGCCAACTCGACCACCATCCAAGAAAAATATCCGCAAAAACTCGTGTCGTTCGAGAGCATGGTTGAACAAGCAATTCACGCTGAGGGCAACTTCGTAAAAAGTAATGTGTGGGGCTTTGATAAAACCGCTTTTAAACGCTGGCAAACGGGATACGGCTACTATCCGAAAAAGACAGGTGCAAGTATCACGTCGACAGCCTCACTAGAATCGCTCTGGCACGTAGCTCAACAGATTGGAAGCCCTAAACAGGGTTACTTCTTCGCTAACGCTCTATGGCGCACAAGGGAGTGGTTAGATCTTCTCTTTGGTGGCGGAGTACCCGTTAGACAAATGCCAAAAGGGCCAAAACTAAAAGTAGGCGACAAAATTGACTCATGGAAAGTGATTCGCTGTGAAGAGAACCAATTCTTATCGCTGTTGTTCGGCATGAAGGGTCCAGGCTTAGGACGACTGGAAATCACGGTTTCTGATAACGGAGGCACGCGTGAATTAAACATCACTGCTTGGTGGCACCCTAAAGGCTTTCTGGGGCTACTGTATTGGTTCGCAATGATGCCAGCTCACCTGTTTATATTTAAAGGTATGGTAAAAGCGATAGAGAAGCAGGCACAAGAGCAGATACGGGAGTCTAGTGACGAGATTAGAAAAGATTAAAAGCAGAAGCGGGACTCGAGTGGCGAGATGCGAATTGATTAAAGCAGATTTGAGGTTCGAATAGCGACACTCGCTATGAGAGGCAAAAAAGAGCGGATAATTCCGCTCTTGGTATCTCTAATCTCGTTTCTGCTACTCAGCAACAAAGCTAATTGGGATCTCAGCCAATTGGTTGCCTTGGTTCGCTGGGTACACGATATATTCACCGTGGTACTTCACAGCAGACTTGTAGTCCGTCACTTTGTGAAGCATGAAACCCGCTTCCATCGCTGCTTGGATAAACTCAGCGTGGTTACCACGAACAAACCAGTTCATCGGCTTAACCATCAACTCACCGTCGAAAGAGTCATCACACTGCTTTCCACATAGCGCGAATGAGTGCTCACCATCGGTAAAGAACTGAATTTTGCCGCCCGTGGTTAACTCATCTTCACTCGATACGCTCCAACCCATCTCGTACATTTTGTCCATAAAGGCTTCAACGTCACTGTCTTTTAGTTCTTTAGGTTCTTCACCTTCAGGGAAGAACTGAGCGTAAAACGCTGAGATTCGCTTAAACGTAAAGGTTAAATCAGAGTTATTACCTTTTGAACGGCCCTGCTTTTGCCAGCGAACCAAATCAGGCACAACAACACGATCATACGCTTGTGCTTTGATTGCTTTAGTTACCCAGCGAACAAGGTATAGGTTGTTTGCGATAGGTGCGTCAATCGCTTTGCCTGACTTGTGTAGCGCATAAAGCTCACCAAGTGCGGTGTTCACAAGCTTCTGAATTTCAATATAGTATTTTGACATTATGCCTTCTTTCCAAATGTCCAATATAGTAATGCTGACAGTATTGCACATGCTGCCATCACCACAGCCATCGGGCCTGCAGTATCACTTGGTAGCATTGCGACAATTGCTCCAACCACAGAACCAGTACCAAATCTTAATGTGCCCGCGAGTGATGATGCCGTACCAGCCATATTCGGGTACCCACTGAGTAGCAGCGCCATTGAATTACTACCAATGGTAGACAATGTGCCGATAAACAGCATTACGAATGGCACAATGCCCCACAGGCCGATATCTAATGACCAGCCGACCAACAAACCTAAACCAGCGAACAACTGAATGGTTAAACCCACTCGCAGCATCGCATGAGAGCCGACTTTCTTCACGATTCGGCCATTAATGCTCGTCATCAAGATCATCGCAACGATGTTCAAGCCAAACAGGTAACCAAATAAGTCTGGACGCACACCGTAGATGTCGATGTAAACAAACGAACCAGCGGTTAAGAATGCGAACATTCCCGAGAAAGAAAATGCGCCCGAGAAAATTAGGCCCATTGCCGTTGGGTTCTTACATAAACGAGCGTAGTTACGAATCGTCGTTTTGAAACGCAATGGCTGTCGATTTTCTACCGGTAGCGTCTCAGGAATCTTCATCGATACCGCTAGAATGACGATCACTGCAAAGATAGCCAGTACCCAGAAAATTGAGCGCCAACCAAACCACAGTGCCAAGTAACCACCAATCATTGGTGCGATAAGTGGCGCAACCGTCATAACCAAGGTTACGAAAGACATGGTTCTCGCAAAATCTTCTCGATCAAACATGTCACGTACAACCGCTTGGATAATTACAGCTGCCGCTGCGCCTGCAAAACCTTGTGCAGTACGAACGTAAGTCAGCGCTTCAATGCCGTGGGTTGTGGCACTCACCACAGAAGCAATCGCAAACAATAACACACCAATCAAGAGTACTGGCTTACGTCCATAGCTATCAGCTAATGGGCCATGCAGCAGCTGACCCAACGCAAAACCTGCGGTATAAGCCGTTAGCGTGATCTGAACTTCGCCCGCCGTTACACCAAGATCTTTTGCAATGGTCGGCATTGCAGGCAAGTACATATCGATCGCGAGCGGCGTTAGCGCACCAATCGCACCTAAGATCAAGAATAGTACTAAGCCTAATTGAGGAGTTTCTGGTTGAGAGCTTGGACTCTGTGGGGTAGATGTCTGCATGGTTCTCCGAATGTTTAACTGATAAAGCTAGGACCGGCGTGAGCACGCCAGTCAAAAGATTGGCTGAGACTTTCCTAGTACCAGTCAACATCATCAGCCGACTCTATCCTTGGTCGGCTTTGCAACGAGAGCGCTATAAATTAATAGCTAAGGGTTACTTCCAGATAGAATCCACTTCTTCTTGCGTTAGGTAACGGTACTCACCCAGCTCAAGAGATTCGTCCATCTCGATTTCACCAATGCGTTCACGGTGTAGTGCTTCTACCTTGTTACCAAGAGCAGCAAACATGCGTTTAACTTGATGATATTTGCCTTCGTGAATCGTTAATAGCACTTCACGCTCTGCACGCACTTCAAGGTGCGCAGGAAGTGTTAGGCCATCTTCGCTCCTAAGCTGGATGCCCTCTTTGAATTTTTCAACGTAGTCTGGTTCTACTGGATCAACCAACCACACACGGTACATCTTTTCACACTTGTGTTTTGGTGCGGTAATACGGTGAGACCATTTACCGTCATCAGTGATCAGTACTAAGCCTGTAGTATCAACGTCTAGACGACCTGCAAAGTGCAGCTTGTCCATTTTGATTTCATCAAGCAATTCAAATGCGGTGCGATTTGAGCCATCTTCATGCGAACAAACAAAGCCTTCTGGCTTATACAACATAATGTAACGTGGACCTTGAACACGAAGTTCATTGCCTTGCCATTCCACAACACACTCTTCAGTTAATTTAACTGAACCGCTTTTTTGCATGACATCATTTACTGTCACAGTCTTTGTTTTTAATAATTGTGTTGCTTCTTTTCGAGTAATGCCTAGTGCATCGCACAGAAATTTATCTAAACGCATGAATACCTCAACTAATCTAAGTCGGGTATTATAGTCACCTTTGCTCGATTAGTTGAGCTATTTCACACTATTTGTTCTCCATTTTACAAGACGCGATATGTATACACTCCGCCCATACCAAGCAGACTCAGTAAAATCAGTCATTCATTACTTCAGAAAACACCAAACACCGGCTGTTCTCGTGCTACCGACAGGGGCTGGAAAAAGTTTGGTCATCGCTGAGCTGGCAAGGCTTGCGAAAGGTCGCGTATTGGTACTGGCTCACGTGAAAGAGCTTGTCGAGCAAAACCATGAAAAGTATGAAGGTTATGGGTTAAATGGCTCCATTTTCTCTGCAGGATTAGGCCGTAAGGAGACCGACCAACAAGTGGTATTTGCATCCGTTCAATCTGTGGTCCGCAACCTCGATTCATTCTCTAACCAATTTTCACTTTTGGTTATCGATGAATGCCACCGAGTACCCGACGAAAAGAACAGTAGCTATCAGAAAGTGATCACTCACTTGCGTGAAAACAACTCGGGTATCAAGGTGCTTGGCTTAACGGCAACCCCTTATCGCTTAGGGATGGGTTGGATTTACCAATACCACACTCGCGGACAAGTGCGTTCAGAAGAACCAAGATTCTTCAGAGATTGTATTTTCGAGTTACCGATTCGTTACCTACTCGACGAAGGCTTTTTAACACCAGCTCGCATGATAGATGCGCCGGTATTGAGTTATGACTTCTCACAGTTAAAACCTGCGAGCACAGGTCGATACAAAGAAGCCGAGCTGGATATGGTGATCGAACAATCAAAAAGAGCCACACCACAGATTGTCGATCAAATTATTCACCTCGCCCAAGACAAACTGGGCATCATGGTCTTTGCAGCAACCGTAAGGCACGCTCAAGAGATCCTAGGCTTACTACCCGAAGGGGAAGCTGCGATTGTCATCGGTGATACACCGACATTAGAGCGTGACCAAATCATCAATGATTTCAAAGAACACAAAATCAAATTCTTGGTCAACGTGTCGGTATTAACCACCGGATTTGACGCCCCTCATGTTGATTTAATTGCGATTCTTCGCCCAACTGAATCCATCAGCTTATACCAACAAATCGTAGGACGTGGCTTACGTTTATCTCCGGGAAAAAAAGAGTGTTTGGTGCTCGATTATGCGGGTAACAGCTATGACCTTTACCAACCAGAAGTCGGCGACCCTAAGCCAGATTCAGATAGTGAAATCATCACTATTCCCTGCCCAGCTTGTGGCTTCAATAACAATTTCTGGGGCAAGCTAGACAGCAATGGCTTCTTGCTTGAACACTTTGGCCGTAAATGCCAAGGATACTTCACGGATGAAGACACCGGTGAACGTGAGCATTGTAACTATCGCTTCCGCGCCAAATACTGTGGAGAGTGCGGCGCCGACAACGACATTGCAGCACGCATTTGTCATGAATGTGACGCTACCTTGGTAGACCCAGACAAAAAGCTCAAAGAGGCACTCAATCTAAAAGATGCTTTGGTGTTTGAATGTTTAGAGATGGACCTTAATGTTCTGAAGGACGACAAAGGAAAGTCGCAACTTAAGGTCACCTACCGTGGTGAAAACCAAGCGCAAGTCCATGAATTTTGGTCATTGACCACCAAGAAGCAAAAGCAGAACTTTAAAGATCAGTTCGTTCGCCCTCATCTTGCAGATAGACACAGACCTTTCGAGGAAGCGTCACCGTCGAAAGTGGTTGCTCACCAACATAGATTTCGCCCACCACAATTTGTGATTGCACGTAAAGTTGGTCGCTTTTGGAAAATGAGAGACAAGATATTCGAAGACGAACTTCAACAACGTTAATGATTACCGTCTTAACACTTGATGGTTAGTCTCCATGATGTGTTGGCGATTTAATCGTCAAATTTTTAGGTATCAATTTCTCATTATTAATCAGGTTCACTTTCTGTTCAGAATTACTTTTTTATACTGAACGCTATCAACCTTCTCTAGGATTCGCTATGTTTAGTAAAGCTATGATTTCTTTGTTTTCTATAAGCTTAGGCTTATTTGTTTCTTCTGGCGCATGGGCTGACTCGCATCACAATGGTCACGAATTAGTGCAGGACGTTCATAAACCAGGAACCCGCATTGAATTTGAAGAAGACCAAGACGAAGTCTATGAAGCGGTTCGGGAGGGTTATATTCGCCCTTTCTCTGAGATGTATGCAGCAGTAGAAAACGACCTTCATGGCCGAATCATTAAAGTCGAACTAGAAGAAGATGATGATATTTGGGTGTATGAGTTAAAAATTAACTACCAAAACAACATCATTAAAGTTGAATACAACGCCGAAACGTTAGAAATGCTAAAGATTGAAGGCCGCAACTTTAAAAACGCTATTAAGCACGGCGATTAATTTAGCGCGACGACATAGTTGAGCAAGGCAAATAGTTAAACACGGCAAATAGTTAAGCACAGCGAACAGTCATTCCAAAAAATTAAGAAGAACAATTATGAAAATTTTAGTCGTTGAAGACGAACCTCGTTTGGGCCAACAGATTATTGAAACACTTGAGGGAGCCGACTGGGTTCCAGAGCTGTCTCAAGATGGTATCGACGCGCTTTATCGCGCGACATCAGAACAGTGGGATGCGATTGTTCTCGACCTAGGTCTACCTAAGCTTGATGGCCTAACCGTTTTAAAAGGCATTCGAGACGAAAACATCAACACGCCAGTGATTATCTTAAGTGCTCGTGACACCCTAACCCAACGTGTTGAAGGCTTAAACGCAGGCGCTGACGATTATCTAACTAAGCCATTCGAAATGGTTGAACTGATTGCCCGTATTCGCGCACAACTTCGCCGAGCGTCAGGCAGTGCAGCACCTGTTCTTCAAATTGGTGATTTAAGCTTGGACACTCGCAGTTCAAAAGTGTTGTGGCAGGGCCAAGCAGTCAGCCTAACGGCACTAGAATATAAGGTTGTCGCGTACTTCATGCACAACCAAAAAAAGGTTATTTCGCGTACCGAGTTGGTTGAGCACATCTACAAACAAGACTTCGACCGCGACTCGAACACGGTTGAGGTATTTATTGGTCGTATTCGTAAGAAAATCGCACCAAAGATCATCAAAACCGTGCGTGGCCTTGGCTATCAACTGAATGCTGAATAGGTCTCTATTTAATTAGAACAACAAGCGTCAATTAAACTAAGAGAAATCAAGCACACTCACCCACTAAGTGGACAGCCTGTACTGATCATTGAAGTACAACTCAATAACGATGGGCAAAGGCAGGCTGGAAATGCATGAATCTAAAGAAAAAAACACTTAAAAACATCAGTTTAAAAAGCCGCTTGCTTCTCGCTGCGGCTTTTTGGCTAGGTGCGATGATATTAGCGGCCGGTGTGGGTATACCAAAACTGGTTAACGATTACCTTGTCGACGACGTGAAGCAGCAACTTGCCCTAACCATGGACGAGCTCACCGCGAATATTGAAACCAATGACAATGGCAGCCTGATCATGGCAGAACGCCTTTCTGACCCGAGGTTTAACCAACCTTACAGCGGTATTTATTGGCGTGCTTCTACTCAAGATCAAATCATTCGTTCTCGCTCCTTATGGGACAAAGACCTCACCATCAAGCGTTCTCCTATTCACACTTCCGTTAATGGACCTGATAAAGAGAAGCTGATTTACATTGAGCAAGATATCTACCTGCCTTCACTGAGCGACCCAATTACGATCACCATTGGTATTGACGAAGGCCCACTCGAGTCGACGCTAGCGGAGTTAACGGGTCAGGTATGGCTGATCCTAATGCTGTTGTTTGTCGGCGTACTCATGTTGATTGGTATTCAAGTTAGCTGGTCTCTATTACCGCTGAGTAAGATGCAACGTGAACTAGTGATGCTGAGAAAAGGTGAGCAACAAGGGCTAAGCGATAACTACCCGAAAGAGGTCTCGCCACTCGTATCTGACCTTAATGCCCTACTCTTTCACTACCAAGAGTTACTAGAGCGTGCTCGTAACCACGCAGGTAACCTATCTCATGCTTTAAAGACGCCGTTGTCGGTGATGAAAAATGAAATTGAGATGCTACCTGACAACGAGAAGAAACTATTACAACAACCGATTCAACAGATCCAAAGCCAGATCGACTATCACCT
Source organism: Pseudoalteromonas sp. G5_S1_14_S5 (assembly GCF_054968605.1). Taxonomy (NCBI): domain Bacteria; kingdom Pseudomonadati; phylum Pseudomonadota; class Gammaproteobacteria; order Alteromonadales; family Pseudoalteromonadaceae; genus Pseudoalteromonas; species Pseudoalteromonas sp. G5_S1_14_S5. The sequence goes on from NZ_JBQKUM010000004.1 coordinate 25,591, forward strand.
CGGTCGCGCTCGTATGGCGGGTGCAATGAACATCCTTTCGGTGAAGTCGTCGCCTTGTGAGCGTGTTGAAGCGATTTCGATGGCGTTTGATAAAGTTTATGCTGCCAATGAAGTCACAATGATCAATGAGCTGGATTCTGAACTTGAGGTTGCTGTAGAAAAAACCGACCTTGATGAGATGGTCGGAAACCTACTCGAAAATAGTTATAAGTGGGCGGGCAGTATTATTCGCGTTCACGCTAATGAACTGACCGATGGCAATGTCGAGTTGATTATTGAAGACGACGGACAAGGTATTCCTGAAGAAAAGCTCGAACAGGTGACCAAACGAGGCGTAAGGCTCGATGAAACGACTCCTGGTACCGGTCTAGGCCTGAATATTGTGAATGAAATGGCACACAGTTACCGCGGGAACTTAACGCTAAGCAAAAGCTCAATGGGCGGCTTGAAAGCCTCTCTTGCTCTAAAGGTATCTCAGGCCTCTTAAACGACTCAATTCGAACAACCGCCATACCTTGAATAAAAATAAGGAGTTTACGCATCACGCATAAACTCCTTTTTGATCCTGTATCGTTTTTATTCTGCAAGTTTAAGCCATCGAATGTAAACCAACGACATTGCCTTCGGTATCACTGAGCACACTGATGAAACTGTGTTATCCATTAAGAACGCGGACTGTCCAATCGCCATTTTAGGTACTTGTAATACACCACCATTCGCCACCGCCAAGCTTGCTTCTGTCGCACAATCATCACAAGAGAAATACACCATAGTTCTGTTTCCGCTTTTACGTCAGGCATCGAGCACAAAGCCCCTGTCCCTCCGTATTTTTACACCTCGCTAGGGAACACCCACATTTCAATATCGATGCCCGCCTCATTATCTAACTTCTCTAGCGTGACTTTAAATACGGCCTCATAAAAAGATTTTTCTCTCACCATATCGTCGACGTAGATTTCAAACCAACCGAATTCATTTACTTACTTTATCCTTAGCTTTCACCCTTGTTCCCCATAAATTAGAGTAGACAAAGTTGACACTATTAGAACGATAGAAACGACCAAAAGAGGCTCGGTTTTAAAAAGCAGAAATAACAGAACCTTGTTTGATTGATCTTCAAACAAGGTTCGTATTGTTCGGGGGACTAAAATAGAGAAGATCTTGAGGCCATGCTTTATATATCATTCACCGCAACATCTAAGGTTTGTGAACCATCACTGTATGTCGTTGATCCAATAACCAAGATATTTCCGTCTGTGTAGTAGTCATGTTGATCATTAATTACCTGTGCATTCGCTAGAGGTAAATTGACCAGTTCCATATTCGGGTAAGTGGATTTAATTTGCTGCGCCAACCGATCGCGCTCTTCATCAACATTCGGATCTATTTTATGGAGTATGGTGACAATGCCAGAATACGGTGTCACTTTTAAACCGTCATCGTAGCTGATTGCCCCTAACCACTGTGTTTGATTACTGTTTCTGTTTAACCCCGCATTCCACCAGCGAATATGGCTTCTCTTCATCAGGTTTCCAGGCAATTGGAAGGCCATATCTTGTGGTTGGTTTCGCCAATACAAATCAGATACAGGCGGTGTCTTATCTTTAAGAAGGGCAAGGTAATTCGACCACTCAATATCATTTCGAGAGAACGTTTGATTTTCTATCCAGCCCATCTGTTTCATGAGTTCACGAGGCGACTCTCCGACATAAACAACATTGATCGCTTGAGCATCATAGATTGGAGAAAGCCCAGGAAACGCTTTGTAAGTCACTTGGTGTAAATCAACAGAGTTCATCGATGCCGATGTTTGTTGATTTTGAAAGTCGTCGGCTTTCCAGAAGAAGTGCGCATAATTTGCGTAACACAGCCAAACCACTAAAAACGCGCTGGTTTTCAAGGTTAGCTTACGCCATTTAAGTTTGTTACCCACAACAACAAAAATGGTCATAGCAACTAAACCAATCAGCAAGCTTTGGTGCTCGCTTAGGAAAACCTTAACCGCTCCCAATAAAGGAAACTGTTCGACACCATGTGCCAACAACATACCCCAAGCAATAAATTGACCACCGCCAAGCAATAAACCTATCGAAGACAACAGCGTAAAACTGTGCCACTTAACGCGATGAGAACCTGCGATAACAGGAACAACCCAAGCAATGGGCCCCAAAAGGCGTGCCGCGACTATGATGTACGCGCCCTTCTTCGCAATGAGATAACGACACCGAGCGATCACCCTTTTGGTTTTTGGTCGAAATTTATTAAGCTTCTTTTGGGCAGTTCTGCCCCACTTTAAGCCAATGAAATAACTCAGTTGATCCCCAACGACACCACCTAACATTACAAATACCAACGCCATCCATGCACCTGAATACAGTTGAAAGCCCGCAGCGATAAAAAAGGGCTCTCCCGGTACAAATAGGTTTGGGCCAATGAGAGCATCACCCAATGCTCCCAAAAACAGCCCTAGTCCATCAAACATAACAACCCCAATGCTTACTGTTCTTTGTAGTGACCAAACTTGTAGTTCATTTCGTTGTTACGCATTTCTCCTATAAAGAAGCGTCTTATATTGGCTTTAAGGTAAGTTGATCCCGTCTTCACAACACCATCTTGGTCTAATCGGCGAGGGTCAAAACCGAAAGTCATATTTAGGAACCTAAATCGCCATGTTTTGCTCGCACGTTTTACGTAATCACAGTCCTCACACAGAACGATCGCCTCATCGAAGCCGCCGATCTCTTCATGCGCTCGTTTGGTTGAGAAAATACACGCGCCAATCGCTGTTGGAAAAAAGAACTGAGTCACAAATAAGCCCGCATTAAACAGCCCATAACCGAATTTATGAACTAATGGCAGCCCTTTTGAACTCATATATGCGCCAGCAACTTCAAGCTTATTCTCTTCTAGCTCATACAGCGCTTTAGCAAGGAAGTTACGAGGCAGGCTAACGTCGGCATCCAAGAAAAGGAGTCTGTTGTACTGCGCCAAAGCAGCACCGGTGTTTCGGCCAAGGCTAACACCGCGTTCTCGCATATGGTGGACATTCAATTTCGGCAACGCACTTTCATAGGCCTGTGCGACTTCTCGGGTGTTATCTTCACTGTTTGAGTCGACAACGATCACTTCGAACTCTTGATGGGTTTGCACGCTCAACTCTTCCATTAAGCGACTAATGCGTTTCTCTTCGTTTAGCGTAATAACGACAATACTGACCGGTTCCATGTTTTCACCTATTCACTCTGCTGATTAATTAACACTAAAGTTACCTAACCAAGCATTAACCAAGCCTTAGGCGAACATTCATTTTCCGTTCATTAACTTGATGATTTCGCGACGATATAAACAGGGCAAAAGAGCAAGACAGAAGAGCAAAGAAAGCGATAAAATAGGGGTAGAGAGCGTTTTATCTACAAACGAGCCAAATATCGAAGGAAATTCACTTTGTGATAGGCTTCTTACTTGCTCATATTCAAATGTGATGTTAGTATCCGCGCTCGCTTAAGCATGAACTCGTTCTGCCTAAGCATTACCACATACTCAAGGTCGCATTGAGATGTGAAGTTAATTTTTACTAATTTGAGAGTAAAACTATGAAATTTGAAGCAGTAGTACGTACTGAACTAGGTAAAGGTGCGAGCCGCCGCCTACGTCACGCTGGTAAATTCCCAGCTGTAATCTACGGTGGTGAAGCAGCAGCTGTATCTATCGAACTTAATCACGACGAAGTGATCAACCAAATGGACAAGCCTGAGTTCTACGAAGCAATCACTCTACTGATTGACGGCGCAGAAGTTAAGGTTAAGCCACAAGACGTTCAACGTCACGCGTTCAAGCCAAAAGTTGAGCACATGGACTTCATCCGCATCTAATTCCCTACCAAGGAATAAGATTGGATTAATCCAGCCTTCTGCATAGAAAAGATAATCGACCTTACCAATCGAGAAGTCTAAAAATTCGAAACCCCGATGCTACCAACATCGGGGTTTCACCGTTTTTGAGCCCTCAAAAACATCGTAAATCTCGCGCAATACACTGAAAAGAATCAACTTCCCCTTCCCCACTTTATTACAGCTTTGTTTGGTTTGGTTTGTAGTTTATACAAAACAGAAACTATCGGTAGAAAATGGGGGGAAATACAATAGGTAGAGATCAGAAAAATCCCCAAGCGGTGACTTAGGGATTTGTGTATGAGAGGCTGCCTCGAAGACAACCTCTGTTATAGTTGAACCTTTTATCTATAAAGTGTGGCAACGGAAGGACGACATAAAAATACGTGTCTATCTATTACCTTCACTTAAGTTGACAAGGAAATCAAAATTAATTGTTTACATAAGGTAAACGGTCAAGCAATTCGTAATACTTACCTGCAACGCTCGCAATATCCCCAACTTGGTAGGCTTTGATCATATTAAGATCTTTAACCCATAGGTCTTTGTCTGCATCTGAAGCCGCAACATAACCCGCATGTAAATTATCCACCGCTGACATCATTGAAACACCGTAACCAAAACGAATCAGAATCATCGCATCAGAGTATGCGGCATAAGCTTTTGATGCAGTGTGGACCTCACCGCCATTGTATTGAACAGTATCAGCTGAAGCATCGTAAACAACGCCAGCACCTGCCTCAATAAAATTCTTGAATGACAATGCAGGGTCAAAGATATTTGCTTGTAAATCGTTATCGATTTGCAGTTTCATCGCATTCACCATCGGGGCATCATGCAGCAAAACGGCATCATGGTATGCTGGGGTGATATCGGTTCTGAAACTTCCCCACGCCTCTTCAATATCCGTCACAATGTTGGCTAGATCTACTGAATCATAGTTATCTAAGTAAAGTGTCAGCGCGTAGCCTTTTGAGTTGATTAACTGGGTCGCAGCCTCATAAGCCAATTTATTTGACTTAGTCGCCACGTACTTTTTGCCATCAATCACAAACTCAACTTTCTTTCCGGCAACCAAGCCATAACGGTCTTGCTGTTTAGTAAACGCATCCAGCTGAGCCCTACCTAAAGATTTCACCGTGTAGTCGTACGACTGCATTTCATCGACACCCATGTTCAAAATCAAATCACCAATACGTTGACGGTCTCGACCTGAGATTCCAAAGAATCGCTCAATACCTCGAGGCATTGGAGCCAATGATTCCATCTTCTCCGTAATGTGCAGGTTTACCTCAACGCCATTTAGGTTGTTGTAGGCTTTACCCTCAGCATCAACCAACTCTACTGGTGTATTTAAGCCTTCTTTTGAGAGCATGTTTGAGATGATGTCTTCGTATTGCTCTTGCACTCCAGGAATATCTAAAAGCGATGCAAAGCTCACTTCGTCGGTATAACGATTTGAGTAACGACGCGCCAAGAAATAGCTTGCTAACGCTTTGTCTGGCCAGCTACCTAGTACAGATACTGCATTTGACCAAGGGTAATCAGGATCAAAGCTACCTATCGAATTCAAGAAACGACCATCCTTCGTCTCTGCAACAGCGGTATAACCACTCTCTGCATCTTCGATAAATTTAGCCGCATGCTCATCAAAGCAGTTCGCATCAATCAAATCGTAGTTTGCAGGTAACAAGTGAGAGTTGTTGTTAAGAAGTTGACCAAATGAGATTACCTTTTGAATACCATCGTCATTTTCTATCACACATTGATGCTCTGGGGTCGCCAACACATCCAAGAAGTATGCCGCTGCGTGCTTTGCGCCATCTGCATAGTCACAGAACCAGTAGTTTGCTTCTGCACCTGGTGTTGTACAGTAATTCTCATTAGACGCTAATCGCAATAAGAAATCTCCTGGCTTATCCGTAGAAGACGTGTAGCCGAGGTTATTGTATAGATCATCAATACGTTCTAGATCTTCCATCTTGTCACGGATTGACGTCATCTCACGATAACGGCGAACAATGTAGCCAGGATAATCCGAAGAAAACAAACCGTTGGTACTGTATTCTGCAAGGTTACGACGATCATAGCTGTCTAAGTAGCTCTGCCACTCATATGCAACGATCTCGTTAAGGCTTGTACCTTCATCAAAACGGTTACAATTACTGTTAAGAGAAACGTTACCATCGGTACAGAAATCGTAACTCTTACGTTCAATGTTATGAACATTATCTAGATAGTAAAGTACGCCATATCGAGTTTTGGCATAATCTTCAGGATCATCACTTAACGCAGCAACATCAAAACGGCTAAAGTCACAGTTGTAAAGAGACTTACCAGCTTGATCGCCCGATAACGTCATGATTTCGTTACATACCATCAGTGAGTCGTTATCCACATTGTTGCCAAAACGGTGGGCAAAACTTTGCTGATACGCCTCTAGGTCAGTAAGGTATTGTTGATAAGCGACTTTCTCTTCGTCAGTCCCCTGATCACCTGGGTTTGTCACCTTTGTTGGCATTGCAGATGAAGAGTCTTGAATGGTCTCTACTTTACGTCCATAGCCAAACTTGAACGCTGCAATATCATATAGACCCCATGTTGGCGTTTCATCCAGCATACTTGGCGCATAGTCCATGGTTGAGCTATAAGCTGGAATGTTACTCAACCCAAGAGCATGAGCCTGTTCCAAGGTGTAATAATTGTCCTTATCGTTCGAACCTTTAAAATTATGACGCAGACCAACGTTATGACCCAATTCATGAACCAGTGTATTGCTATAAGTTGCAACGGTTATCGCATCAGCCACTTTTTGTTGAAGATCTTTTGGTAAGTACTTCCAGCGTTTCAGCTCGCGGGACGTATCTCCGCCATTGTCATCTACGTTAATGTTGAAGTAACGCTCATCATCGAACTTAAGGTTATCGAGCATCGCTTTGCTGGTTGAGGAGGCCCATGACGCTTCAATAGGGTATGCATTGTTTTCAGACCAGAATGCCAGACGATTCTCTTCCGCCGCTACGACATCTCCAAAGTCCATATCGTCGCTAAAGTTCTGAGTTAGAATAGTCGGTGCTTGCGAAGGTTTTTTATCCCCCATCAGCTCTTCTTCGGTCAAGGCTGGCGCTACATCATCCACTTGTGACAACTTGGAGATCGCTGCCATCGTCGAAAGCTGTTGAATACGACTTTCTACTTCGGCAACGGCAGGAGCCGCGTCTGCAGTCGGTAATACTGGTAAACCATTCAATGACAACTGATTTCGGTTATAAAAGCGCGCTAGGTTATCCCAATAATAAGGCACTCCAGTTCTTGCCACGCCCGCATATTGGTTAACATGCGCTTTAATGATCTCACCCGTCATCGGGTTCGCTACCGAAGGACCATAACCCAGAAGACCATTAGCTAGGGGTTCATCAACCAAGTTAATGATGTTATAGCGTAGATCACCAGGGTGAATACCTGCTGGCGACGTTGAGTTCACGATTTCGATAGCAGGTTTGCCGGCATCATTCCCAAACAAAGACAACGCTTTGTTCATTTTATCGATGGTTTGAATCGTCGAATCTAAGAAAAGCTTGTTTTTATCTTCGAAGAAGTTATCCGTTAGGTAGTATTTGATGGTGCCGTTGTCTGGATTAAATCGGTTCAGATAAACAACATCACGATCATACTTGTTGGTGATCGGGTTGAGCTTTTTGGTCTGTGTGGTGAAGAAACCAATGTCATTTTCATCGCCAACTGGGTACATCACAGGTTGATAGTTGTCCGAAGCAACCACGCTTTCATGAACCAATGAGTAATAGAAACGAGCCTTGAAAGCACCGTCAACCAACGCTTCTTCTAAGCCAGATTTTGTTGAGAAGTTAATGTAAGCAGAAATGTTATCTAAATCGACTTGGAAAGTGCGTTCTAACTCGAAATTGAGAATACCATTCTCAGGATCAAAGTCCCAAGAAATCACTTTTGCAGTCCCTTGTTCAGTAATACCGTCCTTCAAACCGTACAGATCTTCGTAGTTAAACTCAGATACGATCAGCCCTTCTGGTTTCGGTGTGAAATGAGTCTTCTTACGATAGTCTAAGCTTTTATCTTCATTGATTTCTTCAGTATTAGTACAGTCACCATACGCATCTTCCATACAACGATATGCCGTGAAGTCACCTGGAATTTCTAACACTTGCGCGAAGTTAACAAGATCATCACTGCCAACAATATCTTGCTCTACACAATAGTTATTTTCGTCCCTTGGTAACGAAGACTCAGGGTAATTCTTATCAAAAGCACGAACTTCTAAACCAGTTTTGGTATAACAAAGCTCTACATAGCGTCCCATTCCCTGTAAGAATGGAAATTGGTTTAGTGCAAATCGTGGAGCAGCACCAGTCGTTGGGACATAAAACCAACGGCCATCTTTTAGATCTTGAACGGCCACTTCCTTAGAATCGCGTTCTTGAAGCTCGTATGACTGATCATCAGCGCCACACCCGGCCAAAATGGCCGTAATTGCAGCACTCAATGCAATTTTTTTTAAGTTCATATTGAATCCCTTTATTAAGTTTCTTTCCCTAGAATGAGAATGTTATATCTACTTTGTAAGAAGCTTTGTCTGAATCAAATAGATCGATATCACCCAGTGTGCCTCGCTCTGCATCTGCATATGCACCTGACGTTTCTGCACTGAGCGTAAATGACCAGTTATCGTTAAAGCCATACGCTCCGTAGATAGATCCACCATATTCGACTGAACTGCGTCTAGCCCCTTGATAACTTATGGTATTTCCGCCCAAGGCGTTAACTCCCAAAGTGAATTTTTCCCAGTTATAACTCGCACCGGTAAATAGAGAGTACGTCCATTCAGTCAGAGACTTGCCACCATAAGTTTTATATTGATGAAAATTCTTTCTCAGGCGAGGCGATATATTAAAATTCACCCCCCAATATTCGAAGCTGATTGGAACAGCTAACCTGAATGCGGTTTGTAATTTATCGTTACGAGACGCTTCAGAAGTAGGAATGGTAAACTGTCCGCTTGCTCCTATTTTTCCACTTTCACCAAACTCATATAACTTTGAATGACTTAATCCTATTGTAGAGTCAGTCGCATACGTTCCTACTGCATCATCTAGTGCTCGATATCCACCTGAAGATATATATGTCCCCATATTTTCAGAAAGTGTATATATCAGTTTTCCATTCCACGAAAAACTTCGTGAAGCACGATAGTCATCTTTATTGTATATATTTGTTGAATAGCCAGCGGTAATAGAGCCACCGATATTACAAGTTATACAATACGCATCACTTTCATTTTTTCCTGGCTGAGCTTTACCGTTATTACTATCAGCAATATTACCTTCTCCTGCACAAACAGATAAAGTAAACATACTGCCTAATAATATTGTAATCGGCTTTACCTTCCAATTTATTGTGTCCTGCATGATTATTAACTTCCGTGAATATTAAGTTCAGTTATTGAACTTCCTTAAATAATCCATCGAATTTTAAATAGACAAATACCTCAATATTTATCACTAAATATCGATAGACTTTTAGCAACAAAAATGTGCTGCCAAATTAACTTATAATTCAATTATAATTTTTGATTACATCATTAGCTAAATGATTGCATTGAAACTATTTACTTTATATTCCTCCTGAGTTTAAGGTGGGTTTTTGGTATTGCTGAAAGTAGTTTCTTTGTATATTCATTTTTTGGCTTGTTATATAACTCCGCAGTAGAGCTATATTCCACAATTTTCCCAAAATACATAACTGCAATGTCGTCAGAGATCTGTTTAACAACAGAAAGATCGTGGGAAATGAAAATAATGGCTAGATTCATCTCCTTCTGTAAGTTTAAGAGCAAATTAAGAATCTGCGCTTGAACCGATACATCTAGAGCTGACACAGACTCATCACAAATAAGTAATTTAGGTTTTAGAGCAATGGCACGAGCAATTCCAATACGTTGACGTTGTCCACCAGAGAACTCATGAGGATAACGGTCAACCGACTCTCTGGATAAACCCACCTTATCTAATAACTCCAATACCCACTGCTTACGCTCTTTATTGGTGCCGACATTGTGGATAATATAGGGTTCCTCTAAAATCATACCGATCGTATGTCTTTGATTAAGGGACTCCATCGGATCTTGAAACACAATCTGCATCTCTTTACGAAGTGCTCTCATCTCCCTAGTGTTCCAATGAGTAATGTTTTTTCCTTCAAAGAAAATTCGCCCAGATGTTGGTTCAAACAACTTTAATATTGTTCGTCCCAATGTGCTCTTTCCGCATCCTGATTCTCCAACCAGCCCCAAGGTTTGCCCTTGGTGCAGAGAAAAGGAAACGCCGTCAACGGCCTTAATCACATACCCTTTTGAGAACAACCTTTTTCCAGAGACAAAATGCTGAGTAAGATTTTCTATTCTTAATACTTCTGACATTTAACTACCCCTTAAACTCTGGGAACAAAGAAGTATCAATTGGTGTGATCTCTATTTGTTGCTTTGGCGGATGATCCAAACTTGGCATTAAACCCAGTAAGCGCTTTGTATAAGGGTGTTTCGGGTAATCGAACAGCTCAAATACATCTGCATACTCAACAACACGCCCTCCATACATGACAGCTACGTCATCACACACCTCTGCAACAACACCTAAATCGTGAGTGATAAACAGCATCGCCATACCGGTCTCTTGTTGTAGCTCTATCATCAACTCCAAAATGGAAGCTTGAACCGTAACATCTAGAGCCGTGGTTGGTTCATCACAAATCAAGACGTCTGGCTTGCACGCAAGAGCCATAGCTATCATTACCCGCTGTCTCATCCCACCAGATAGGTTATGCGGATATTCGTCGATGCGTTTCTCTGGCATTGGAATTTGACCTTTTCCAACATCTTGATCGCATATTCTCTTCTATCAGCTTTCTTCAACTCAGGTCGATGAAGCGCTAGCACCTCCATCAGCTGTTTACCGATACTATGTACAGGATTAAGTGCCGTCATTGGATCTTGGAAGATAATAGAGATCGAGTTACCACGCATTTCATACATAGAATCTGGTGGCAAGGTAACGAGATCATGATTGTTATAAAGGATCTCCCCACCGACAACTTGACCATAAGGTTTAGGTAGCAGACCCATAATCGACATTGATGTGACGCTTTTACCACAACCAGACTCGCCAACCAGACCTAGAGTTTTGCCTTTTTTAACTTTGAAGCTGACGCCATGCAGTACCTGAACGACTCCCGAGTCAGTATCAAAAGTGACTTCTAGATCTTTTACTTCCAACACCACATCGCAATTAGGATCTTGTTTATATTCCATATTCATACAGCATCCATCACAACTTAAAACGGTCATCAACAAACGAAACCGGAGCATAGGTTTTATCTGACTTCATCGATGCTTGCGTCTCTTTCTTCAGTGAAGGATCTATCCAGAAACTACCAATATCCATCGGGTGGAAGATAGACTCTGTCTGCTTAGTCATTGGATTCTCTGGATACTGGACCCAGCGCCAATGTGCAGCGCGTGAATACGGCACCATATAGCCTGGAACGATGATATTAGCCTGTGTAACGTAATCTTGAATCTCATACGAGAGTTGATAGCGCTTATCTTGGTCAAACTCAGCATCATAAGCTTCTATCAATTTATCCAGTTGAGGACTGCTGTAGTTAGTGTGTGCATTGGTTTGCGGTTTATTGGCATTGTCTGAGTGCAAATACTCCCAGTAAGAAGGGATTTCACCCGAGCCCATATTGAGAAAAGCCAATTGATGCTTCTTCTCTAGAATGTATTTAAACGCCGATGACCCATCGACCAAGTTAAGGGTAAAGTCGAGACCCGCTAACTTTGCTTGCTCTCGGAGAAAGGCAATTCTTGGCGTCCATGCGTTGTAACCATAGGTGATAGCAAACGAAAGCCTCTGACCTTGTTTATTGATACGGATACCATCAGGGCCCATGGTGTCAAAGCCGGCTTTTGCAAAGTGCTCAGCCGCTACCTGAGGGTCAAATTCTGGCGCTTTATTCGTTGGGTTATCGTATTGTCCATGTCCAAACCCGAGCCCATGTGGCTTACGAGAGTAGTCACCACGCATGATGTTTTTTATCATTCCGTCATAGTCGGTAGCGTGCATAATGCCCTTACGAACATTGATATCATCTAGCAATGGTTGCGCAGTATTCATCCACAAACCACCGGCACCTTGTGGCGTTTGATTGAACCCCCAAAACTTCTGGATGTAACCATCTTTAAAGCCTTGAGAGTCAGATTTCCCATGCCAATATTCAGGGAGTACGAAATCGAAGTAATCTAATTTACCTTTTTCAAAGTGCTTTAGAGCGATATCAAAGTCGCGAATAACTGTAATACGCACCTTATCGACATTATAGCGATTCTGATAATATCGATTTGAATAGCCCCACCACTTTTCACCGACATGTTTGAAGGTAACACTCTTACCTTTTTTAACTTTATCTAAGTAATACGGGCCTGCTGTGGGTTCACTCTTGAAGTTATATTTACGGACAAAGTTATCGACCATGCCATCATTATTTGCATCTTTTTCATCCGCAAAATAGTGTTTTGGCCTTGGTTGAAAGCCGTTACTTGGCATATTGATCAATACCATTAGAGCGTCTTGGCTCTGCTCTACAGCGGTTTCTACGGCAATGGTATATTCATCTACTTTAATCACATCAATAATAGAAGTTGAAAAGAAATCGTTATACCAAGGAGCGACGATATCTTTAGAGCGATAATAAGTGAGCATAAACAGATAGTCATCTGCCGTTATTTTCTCTCCATCAGACCATGTTGCATTGGGATCAAGCTTAAAGTAGACCGTTTTGTTGTCTTCAGAGAACGCCCAATCAGTCGCTAACTGTGGAATCCACTTGCCCGTATTAGGGTGTCGCTGAGCAAGCTTTGGCGCACCATCCATGAAGTAATGACGTAACCCTGAATTTGCGTCTGGCCCAACGCTACGCAAGGTCTGAGGAAAACTGGCCATGAATGTACGTAAGGTACCGCCACGTATTGCGTCTTGTGAAGCAAAAAGTGGTTCATTGTTGTTTGACAACCATTCCACGCCCTGTGGTAAAGCAGTGGTTTGCGAGACAGCTGATGTGGATAAACCCGCCATCAACGCTGAAATACATATTGAGAGTGTTCTATTCATAATTACATCCTGTAATTGGATACTTCCTGTAAATGTCTGAATGTAGGCTTATACGTAACGTGTGAACTTTTTGGGATCAAATGCCGAGCGTATCGCTTCACCTATAAATGTCACCATGACTAAAACTGCAACGATGGCTCCGACAACTGAGATCACAATCCAAGGGGCATCTAGATTCGATTTCCCTTGCTGTAGTAATTCACCCCAACTAGGCGTAGGAGGCATAAGGCCAAGCCCTAGATAATCGAGTGCCGTTAATGCGGTAATGTTAGCGGCAATCGTAAATGGCGCTAAAGTGACTATCATAACCATAGTATTGGGCAAGATATGATGCACTAGAATACGCGTTGTCGAAGCACCTAACGCTCGGGCTGCCATCACGTATTCGCGAGCAGACTCTTTATATGTCATAGTTCTTATATACCAAGTAATTCCCATCCAGCCGAACAAAACATTAATTGCGACAAACAAGGTAAATGTTGGCTGGGTTATCGAGACTAAAATCATAATCACGTACAGAAACGGCACCATTGACCAAATCTCTATTAGCCTCTGAACAAACAAATCAAACTTGCCACCAAAGAAACCCATACAGCACCCGACCATAGTACCAATCGCATAAGAGATGGCCATGGTCATTAACGCAAACCCCATCGCTATACGAAAGCCATAAACTAAGCGCGCTAAAATATCTCGTCCTATCGCGTCGGTGCCTAAATAATGTTGGCTCTCAATACTCGGTGCTAGTGGTGGGAAGTCACTAGAAAAGTCCTGCTCATAAGGGTTCCAAGGCACGATAGGCATAATCACGAAATTACCCTCGCCTTCATTCTCAAAAATCTGTTTCAGATCTCTATAATCAGCCTCACTCGCATAACTTAGCCCAAAGTCTGTCCCTGGCCTTACGTCTGAGACAACAGGAAATGACCATTCGCCTTTGTAACTAACGAGTAGCGCTTTACTGTTAATAAAAAACTCAGCGAAGATTGAAAAAATAAGTAGGAAACCCATGACCAAAAGTGACCAATATCCACGTTTTATCTCTTTAAAGTGCTTAATCTTCTTATGTGTTAGTGGAGTTAGTCTCATCATGCGCCAAACCTCACCCTTGGGTCGACAGCAGCAACACATAAGTCAGAAACAATATTACCAATCATTAACATCGCGGCGTTAATAGCAACGATTCCCATAACAACCGGATAATCTCTCTCCATTATTGATTCATAACCTAACAAGCCAATACCATCGATATTAAAAATAACTTCAATCAAGAAAGAACCGGACATAAAGAACAATAATGAGTTACCAAAATGACTCGCTATCGGAATTAAGCTATTTTGCAATGCATGTTTTTTAACCGCTTGCTTGAACGGCAATCCCTTCGCTATGGCTGTTCTAATATAATCAGCAGAGAGGTTTTCCATAAGGTTATTTTTCATTGTCATCGTGAGCGTCGCAAAATCACCAATCAAATAACAAATGAGAGGAAGCACGGCATGCCACATGATGTCCTTGATTTGGTCTACCCAATTTTCATAGTCCTCAAAATTGTCTCCGACGAATCCTCCCATAGGAAACCAATCAAGGTTATAGGCAAACAGTGTAATTAGAAAAACGCCAACAACATATCCGGGTAACGCATAACCAATAAATATTAGAATCGAAGACGTAGAATCAAATACTGAACCATGTTTGATCGCTTTATAATATCCAAGTGGAATTGATATAAAGTAACTAATAAAGAACGTCATACCTCCATAAAACAACGAGATTGGTAAACGATCAGCAATCATGTCACTCACTGGTTCGTAATAACGAGTTGATTCACCAAAATCTAATACGACAACCTTAGACAGCCAATTAACATAAGATTCTAATATAGGTTTGTCTAATCCATAGAAGGCATTGAGCTCTGCAATCTGATCATCTGATAATGAGGAATTAGTACCCACAACGCTTACTGCCGTACTGTCAGTTCCTGAGTGCATTTTTGACAGCATTCTTTCTACCGGGCCACCCGGGACGAAGCGAGTAATAGCAAAAATCAAGATTGTTATTCCTAGAAATGTTGGAATGACAAGCAATAAACGCCTCAATATATAAGCTAACAATTGGAAATACTCCATACCAATTAATTACATTTAAACCGCATCCTGCGACTTTGTTCTTACACTTACACACTGGTCCAATGAGTTAGCATATTGAGACTTTAGTTTATACAAAAAGTTAATTAAACCTTTACTTATAATTAACATTGCAAATTATTGACTTAAGTCAAATTACTGCACTGTAAGTGGTCATTAATACATCATTCTCATTACCTAATACGGATAATGAGATCAAGTCTCAACCATGAGAAGATTTGAAATAGGAGTACGTCACGCCAATCGGGAATAGAAAACACATCTCGGTCAATCGTAAGTGTTCACCAAGCCCGATTGACATAAAAATGTGACCTTACGAAATTGATTCTACTTTGGCTATTGAGTGGACATTCTGAGAAGACATTATGGTTTCATGACTAGAAAAAAGCACCTAAATACCAAGAAGCACCACCTAAAGTCTCAGACTTGTATGAGGCTAAGGTGCTATTAATGAGCTGTGGGAACAGCTCCGACATTATGAAGATAAGCTAACCACTAGCTCCAAAAACCCTTCAAAATCGCCCTCATCACACAGCCCTAAAGATCACCATGAGCGAAAAAAGATGAAAGCTCTGGTGGTCGCAATTCGACAGGAGCTAAAGAAGGCCACACAGGGCATCAACGAAAACTCTTACCTCTAAAAGCAACGGATGTTTTTATCGATTGTTTTCCTTAAGCGTGCCCTTGTTGTGCTCATTCTGATATCGATGTACATGGTGGGCCGTACTACAGGCATCAAGTCTTTGATATTCCATAACCTACGGTCTACATCACTGAATACCGTTTATTTTCTGGTCAATGTCGCCACTGCAAATAAACAGTGAAAGCTCAAAAACCTGATAATGTCTCACAAGGTATCATCGGGCCTAATCTATTAAGCTATATTGGCGTGCTTGCGGGACAATATCATCTCAGCGTTCGAAAAATCCAATCACTGCTCAAAGAACAGCTTGGCACAACCTTTTCGGTCGGTGCAATTAGTGAAGCGCAACCTTTAACTGGTGGCTGATTATAGTGGCGGTGGCCACACTGCATATATTGGTAAACATCTTTGTTTGCTAACGAACGCCATTTTCCATACTCGGCATTGTTACGAGCAAGGTGAATTGGGTTATTCACTGTACTTAAGGCGAATGCACAGGCTACAAAAATCATTCGGTCATTACTTGAACAAATGGACTGATGTGATGGTCAAGCGGTATCGGGGGCGATGCAAGTTACTCCTCAAACACAGAGAAAGCTTGTGGATTTTTCTCAAGAAAACCTTAATCCCCTTAACCAATAATGAAGCTGAGCGATGAATTAAAGGGGTTGTTATTCAAAGGAAAACCAGCTTCGGAACGACCTCGGATGCAGGCGATAAATTCCGTAGCAGTATCAATACACTTGTCGAAACCTGTAAAAGCGGGGTCTACCAGCAATGTCAGTGTTGAGGGAGAACATCACGTCAGTCGTTTAGAAGAAGCCGTACCCGAATGTTTTTGCTCTCTGACCTAGAACTTTATGTGCCTTCATCTCATATAGTCAAGCTATCCCGCTGAACGTTTACCATTCTTGTTCCTTAGTCTCTATTGGCAATACAGCACAGATCCTACAACACATTAGTTTTTAATACTTTCAACTAGCTATGATTTATAAGACAAATGCAAAGCGGCATGCATATGCCCATAATTTACCCCACCGATTTGCAGGCTCACTAACGCTCACGACAAGTTCTTGCTCAGTCTTTCATACAACTCCAAGGCTTTAACTTTAGAGGTTAATTGCCCAAGAGCGTACTGATGTGCTGACTCAATATCGTCACTTTGTTTTGGATAGTAACGCTTGGCTACTGCAGTACACTGGCTCAGGTTGGTATGCCAACTTGCGTCTTTCTCAGCGACAAAGTAGTACGCCGCCCGCACTAACTTCTTGCCAATCACTTTAGCGGCATCCGCATCAGTCATTGTTTTAAAGGCCGGACTCATTTGCTCCAGAAAAGTAGACAAGTCACCATTAAGCGCTTGGGCTATTTCACGACTAGGTTTGTAGCGCGTAAAATCAATAGATAGATCATTACCCCAAATACAACAGCAACAGTGCTTGAGCCAAAACTGCCAATGGAATTTTTCTTGTGGTTGCAGCACTTCAGAAAGAAAGCCAGGGTCGATATCAAGCTTACTGACTTGGGGATATGCTTTGGGAATGATGTCGGAAAGGTGCTGAAATACTCGCTTCTCTTTTGGATTAATCGGTGTATTGAGTATGATAGAAACATCCAAATCCGAATGACCAACAACCGCCGTGCCCCTCGGCACACTTCCGTATAGGTAAATACCATCAATTTGATTCGGAAGGTCGCTTAACAACGAATCAACAACGGCACTTACAACCTCTTGGAATTCGGGATCGATATTCCTAGGAGAGTATAGGTTTTCGATGAACCCGTCTTTGTCGAGACCTCTAGATTGATTCAGCATGCCACTTTCCAGTTAGATTAAGATCCGTTTCACAGCCCGAGATAGTACATAGAACAATGCCACTCTCTTTTGAGTTGGCACTGATCATGAGCTCTCCTTGCGAACTCCAAACCGAGCTCTTGCCACACGTTTCCCAACCTCCCGTCACAGAGATATGGTTACTCAGTAATACTGGTATACCGTGTTCCGACGCAATTCCAGATAAGATTTTAGAATCCGGGTCAAAGCCATTCTCGGAGATTAAAGCGCTTGCTAAATAGATATCAGCACCTAGATTCTTGGCTCGTCGGGAGTGGTCCGCCTCTATGAAGTCAGCACATATTGCTAGCGCGATTTTATGCCCGTTGACATCAAATACATAATCAACGTTGCCAGCAGAGCAGAATTCACTCTCACCATCATGCAGGTACTGTTTAGAGTAGAACTCAACTCTACCATCGGGAAAGCAAACAACGGCGCCTATGGTGGGATGTGATAAGCCTGGAACTCGCAGGGGACAACCAGCCACAATAATCATCTCACTTTGAACCGAAGATCGGGATAGTTCTTCAACATTTGATGGCTCAACAGACAATGCAAGTTCTTCAGCTAAATCAAGCTCATAGCCGGTCAATGATAGCTCGGGGAAAACAACCACATCCGCATTGTACTTTGACGATTGCTCTACCATTTTTAGATGTTGCTTAAGGTTTTCCCTCCAGTTGCCTCTTACGACAGGAATTTGGGCCAAACTGATAGTGACACTCATTTCAAACTTCTCCAAAAAAACAAAAGATCCGCTAGGCGAAACGGAGCCAATACAAAGTATCGATTCAGATTTTTAGAATAAATTAAGACAAACAAGTTTTGGCATAAACCAGCGTGCTGTCTAACTCTCCAGAAGGTAAACGCCGAGCATTAGCTAAACATGCTTCTTGCTGGTAGCCACATCGCTTCGCCACTGCCTGACTTTTCAAATTCGTTGCCGCCATTTTTATTTCAACCCGCTTTGCCCCTTTATTAAAGAAGGCAAACTCTTCAACAAGTTGTATCGCCTCGCTTACATAACCAAATCCAGTTTTCGAAGTTCGTAACCAATAACCGATTTCAAAACAAGGTATAGAATCGTCTCGGACAATAAAACCAATGGCTCCGATGAACGCCTCAGTGTTCTTTTCAATAATATTGAACCAAAACTCCCCCATAAAATTAGAGAAATTACTGGCGGCCTCTTGAGTATTGAGTTCAAGTTGCTGCCGAGTTAAGGCTTCAGAAACCCAAGGCAGGAATTCGGACAACTCAGCCATACATTCCTGAACAACGTTAAACATTTCATTAGTATGGATTAATGAAGGAGGCGTTAATTTAAGTCGTTCACTTTCCATTACTCTCACCTTCCCACTCTGAGCGAAGCATCGCTAATACAACGGTATCCCACCACTTATTTTTGAAGAATCGGTGCTCTTTAAAGCAAGCTTCTTGTCTCATCCCGAGTGACTTGCACAGCCTTATCGCCGCTAGATTCTCACCAATGGTTTCCGCATAAATTCGATGAACCCCTAACTCTGAAAACCCAAAACCAGCCAGAGCTTTGGCCGCTTCTATGGGTAGCCCTTTCCCCTGAATTTCTCTCGCAAAAGCGCAACCCATTGAAGCTTGCTGGTTATCTTCAAGGCGTAAACACACGGTTCCGATAAACTTTCCTGACTCTTTGCTTTCAACAGCTAATTGATAGGACTGACGAGGATCTTCCTTAGCCTGTTCAACAAACAATTGGGTGAGTTGATGGTACTTACTGGGCTCACAATCAGTTTCATCATAGAAACGCTGATATTTGGCATCCTGTGACATAGCCACAAACGCGCTTTGATCCTCAAACGTCATGTCTCTCAGAACCAACCTGGCAGTGTCTATTTTGAACATCAAAATTCCTTTTTATCTGTCTCCTAAACTGTATTGCGTTACTAACACTCAAGCCAATAACGAGCTACTGGACCAGGAAAAACGTTACCAAAAACTATTTTTTCAAACTTACCGCCATTTGCCTCAATGACTTTTCGTGAAGCTATATTGTCTTCGTCCGCGGTAATCAAAGCTTGTTTAATACCCAGAGAGCTCGCTTTTGGAATAGCGAATTTGAGCATTGCCTTGCCGTAGCCAGAACCTCTCTTTGAGGGAGCAATATCGTAGCCAATGTGCCCCGCTTCAAGTGACAGAAACTCATTATCGATACGATGACGAACACGAATGGCGCCGAGTATCTCTCCTTCATCATTTACCAACCAATAATGATTACATGGTACATAACCATCGGGTAAATTAACGCCTCTGGCCTCATCATTTAAGCGTTCAATATAACGAGAAAAATCAAGAACACCGTCTTTGTAATAATCAGAGTTATCGATGTCGTGCTCCAAGAAGTCTTGGTAATACACCTTAAAAGCGGACTCAAATTCTTTGGAGGGCGACACTAGTTTCATTGTTATCTATTCCTCTTACGATAAAATTAAAGGATCTTTCTAATAAGCACGATGAACCTGATAGGTTCCAATCGGACTGTAGGTAAGTTTGAGCTCATCAAAACCATTTACGATCAAATCTGCTGATTTTAATTCTTCTCTGGTATGGCTGGTTAATAGAGCGATCGTGAAACATCCTGCCTTCTTGGCCGATAGTACGCCAGATGGTGAATCTTCAACTGCAACGCAATCTTCTGGTTTTGCGCCCAAAGCTTCTGAGGCTTTAAGGAAAGGATCCGGTGCTGGCTTACCTCGTACCACATCTTCGGCACAAATCATGACCTTTGGCAACGTAAAACCGGAGGCTTCCAAGCTTGTTGTTGCGACCGCTCTAGGTCCACTCGTTGCGATTGACCAGCAATACGGGCCTAATTTTGATAAAAAATCATGAGAATTTGGTATAGCCTTGGCGCGCTTCATCTCTTGGGTCGCAATAGTTTTAACTTTATTGACCTCAGTGACATTAGAGAATTCCATGCCAATACAGCTCAGTGTCTCTTCGATTTTTCGCCCGTGGATATACTCACTCATGGTTTCAAAACGAACACCAACAGTCTTGCACCATTTTTTCCAAATATTGTCGATAACCACTTGGGTATCAACCAGTGTTGCATCGACATCAAAAATAAACTTCTTACATTCAATCATGAACTCTAAAACCTATGAAAAACACTTTGATACAGTATTGATATGAGCAGATAACACACATTAAGACGCCATGACTTTAATACCAAACAGCGTAAACAAGCCGCCGGTTACATAATCCATGATACTTGAGATACGTGCATAAACACTTTTCGCTGCTCGATGTGAAAAGGCTGTCGCCAAAAACATATGCCAGCATAAAGTAATACCGGACATAGTCAGCATAATGGCGATGACCATCGGGATGGTAATATTTTCAGGCATAGAGACACTAAACAAACTCACGACAAAGAAACCCGTTTTAGGGTTTAAGATGCTAGTGATAAACGCAGACATAAAGACTTTTCTACTTGAAGGCAGCATCACTTCACTAGTAGTCAAGCCTTCATCTAGCTGTTTGGCTTTTCGTGTTGAAAGGATCTGGCGCGTACCCAAATACAACAAATAACTGCCACCAACGATCTTCATAACATTAAACAGTGCCGGGAAATGGGATAGCAAAATAACCAAGCCAGTGCATCCAAACAGTGACCATAACAATATGGACGTACTAACTCCAAAAGCAGAGTATTTTGCTAGCTTGCGGTTGTAGTGCAGCGCTGTGTTAATCGTCAACAGCACATTCGCGCCGGGCGTTGCGACTGCCAGCATCCAGATTAACGCAACGTGAAGAAGAACCAATAAATATTCCATTCGTCTCTACCCAATTTACTCAAGCTTCATTAATGACATCGCACGCACTGACGGTTTTGCGTCACTTGATTCAAAAAACCAGTGCGCTCGAATGTGGTGTGATAAGTGTCTTTTAACTCAGTATTAGAGTCCACATTTGGATCTAAAAAATGCCAAGCCATAAGATTCAAAAAATCAATTTAGGCCCCTACTCTCAGCGCTTTACTACGTCATAAAGTTCCAGTAGTTGCCTACCATCACTGGGCATCCCTTCATAGGCACCAAACCCACTAGGGTAATAGATAGGCAATGCTGTCATCACAAACTGAGCCAATGAAAAATAGACACCAAAATTAATGACGTAAGAAGCAATGTAAGGGTACTGATTGCTATTAAAGAAATACAAAAGCAGACATAATAATAGTGAGGTAAGTGGCCCCATAACTAGAGACCATGCTTGTAAGGATTTACTGCCCTGTTGAGTTATTGAGGCAAAGCCAACATTCATTGAAAAGCTTGAAACTGAAAGTGTCAGATTACCAATTTGAACAACCTTGGCCTTTTCGCTATTCCCGAGGGTCACCTCGACTTTGTGACCCGTAATGAGCTGAGGGATTGCATGACCCAATTCATGCAATAAGGTGGCGATAGGCATCACACACAAAAAGCCTATCGCTAATCCAATCAAACTATTCAATCTCAATCTCCCTATTTAGATCGATAGCCACTGATAGAAAGAGGCAAATGGTCGGTAGAAAACCTACTGCCGCTTATATTGTGTTGGGCAATAACCTCTCGACACTTCAGAGCTACGAAGCTTTACATGTTTTGTCGCACGACCTGCGACGCGAGCACGCCACAATTTGAAGCTACCCGGCTTCATATGGCTGCGCATAAAACGAATCACCTGTGATTCATTTAAACCAAATTGGTGTTCTATTGCCTCAAATGGCGTTCGGTCTTCCCACGCCATTTCAATAATTCTTGATTCGCTCTCTTTAGATAATTTCATTGTCTACTCATCCTTTAAAATATGAGTAGAAGTACGCTCACTCTCACTTTTTAGATCAGGGGTTTACTATGATTCGATAAGGAGTCATCAAACAAAAAAACAGATATTTGTCGCTATCCTCTTTCTAGCCACTCGCTACGCAGCACCCCATACTTCACCGAGTCATAATATTCGCCTTGGTAATATCGCACCTTTCTCAGCCTCGCCTCTTGCTGGAAACCTAACTTCAAAGCGAGAGACATCATGCGCGGGTTACCTGACCAAGTAGTTAGCCCAACACGCTCAATCTGTTTGTTGTCGAATAAGTAAGTAATCCAGAGCGGAAGTGCTAATGCTGCGATCCCCTTCCCCCAATAATCAGAGTTATAAATGACTACGCCAGCTTCAAGCCAACGTGTCTCTTCACACTCCCAGTAGCAACTCACGGTTCCAACGGGTACACCGTCGACAACCACCAGCTGCAGGTCATCGCCCTCAAGCAGTTGTTTAAACGAATGACCTTCAAAGCTTTCTAATGACGGATGAGAATACGAAAAATAAGGGCCATTAAACTTAGTCCACTCATCGTTTGAAATAACCAAAGCATAAATAGCAGCCAGTTCGCTCGGCATTGCTGGTCTTATCGTTATATCCATTCGCTTTCCTTGTCCTGTTCCTCAGTCCAAAGAACCCCGAGTGATGAGTTTTGGTTGTTCATCGCAAAGGAGGTTAGCCCTTCAGAAAATAAAAAGCTCGCCAATGATGACGAGCCTTGTTTAGGGTTGAACCATGCTAACTGCGAGGTCGCACTTAGCTTACAACTTGTTCTCGCAAATTCACTTCGACACTTTTTAAGACCTTAAATTCTTCACGAGTACAACCTCGAGCTATAGATACCCAGTGATCACCAGTTTCGTCTGATCCTCTAAACTCTGCACGAAGCTCGTATTTTCGCCACGAAACAAAAGCCAAAATAAAGGTCAGAGCGAGCATAGGTAATCCAAACTGAGGTACGAACGCCCAAGTTGCTGCAGATAGCATCAAGGCCAATGAAACGACGTTGATTGCGTTTTCTTTGATGCCCAATTGACGAATTTCTAGCTGTTTGATTTTACGTAAGCTGTAAACATCCTTCTTCACTTTAAGTTCATCAGAATTCACTAGAAAGTCAGATGCCTTGTATGCTCTACGCAACCTCAATAAATTAGCTAACCTGTTGCGTGTTTGGTTTTTATTCATTGCCTTTCTCCATGTTATTAAAGGTTAGTAAAAACTAATATAATCATGAAGTTATCGGTGAATGATTATTTTATAAATCAAGAGAATGTAAAAAGCAAGGATATGAAATTAATAACATTTATAACAACACCAACAAAACATCAAAAATACGAATTAATAAATTTGAACTCTAGTTGCTGTTTGCACCGTGCGGAAGGTATTCATCAATTGATTCTTTCCGCTACTCATAATGAATGATCCCATTAATCAACACGCTTCATCTGTACTTTGTAACCAGTTATTTCAATTCATTTTGAACAAGGGAGTAGTCTGCTTAGAGTTTGCTGAAGCCACATCACATAAAGTGCTCACTGAAATAGAATTAATCCGAATAGAAGCAGCCAAGCATCAATAATTTGAATGGCTCAATCATTCATCTATTCATATCAGCGTAAGCTATCGATTGAGCAATTGATCTCATAAAGGCAGGGCTGTATGGTTGCTTTATACACACTGTTGCCTAATGGAGATTACGATGGACGAACTACTAACGCACGCTATGGAACAGAAGCAACGCACGGTCGTAACAAGCTTATTTGCGAAAAATGGGTTTAAAATCGCCGCGACAGATTTTGATGATGTGACCTTTGAACGCGAAACCGTTCTGGTCAATGTTAGATTCGATGAATCTTCTAATATCGAGTCAATTTCGGTGTCAAACCACAAACTTTAAAAAAGATTGCTCTATAGCAAGAGTAATCAGCATTCTGTATACCTTCATGATGGAGGTACCACCACTCAGTAGCTTTACCTCCATCAAGAATTACAGCTATCAAGCTAGAGTACGCTCCAACAAAGTTTCCTCATATCAAATTAAGCTTTGTTTGAGCTTTTCTTCTAATGCTTGAACACACAATTGGATAACAATCGGCGTGTTTGAAGTAAAAGGGTTCAATGCGTAAACCGTATTGGTAGGTAATTCAAAGCTTGGCAGCACGTCGACAACTTCACCAGATAACTGAGCAACGCAAAAATCTGGAATCACACCAATGCCAACACCCGATTTAATCAGTGCAAGACAACTGTGAAATGAATTGGTGACGCAGCTAGCTTGTTGTTGATAGACAAAGCCTTCTGCAGTCAGAGAACTGAAATGATGAGTCACCAGCTTTCCCTGCCAAGAGTTTGCAATGTAAGGAATCGATTCAAGCTCACGTTCACGCATACTTGCGACGCCACATAATACATCTTTAAACTCACCTAACCGTTTCTGTTTTAGGTTACTGTCTCGTGAACTACCAACTCGTACCGCAAGATCAATATCGTGCTCCATGAAATCTAAGTGTTGATCATCACTGATCAATTCCGGCTTTAATTTTGGATACTGTTTCATCAGATCCGCAATAACAGGCGCAACAAGCAAATCCATCAACGCATTGGGAGCTGTGATGCGAATCCGCCCCTGAGGCTCTTCCAACTCCGATTTCGCCATATCCCACGCCGATTCAGCGATCACGTTAATATCTTTACAACTTAGATAAAAACGATCCCCCATACTGGTCAAGGTTTGTCTTCGCGTTGTTCGTTTAAGAAGCGAAGCACCAAGCTCTTGCTCCAAAATTTTTAGATGCTGACTGACAACAGATTTAGACAACTCTAGTTTTTCAGCCGCGGCCGATACGGAGCCTTGCTCTACGATATGAGCGAAAATCGACATCTGTTTTAGCTTACTCACCTTATTGTTCTCTTTTTACAAACAGTATTTTCTATTATCTCTGTTTTTCAAATTAATTACCAAGACTAAAATACTTTCAACTTATCGAGATAACTCAATCAAAAACACAGTGTTTAGAAGAAGACTGTTATGGAGAAAACAATGTCAAACAATCAAGTATTAGAAGCGTGTAAGCAAGGCATTAACGCATGGCAAAAGGCATTCAACAGCCAAGATGCGAAAGGTTGTGCAGATCAATATACAGAGAACTGTGTAATGGAAGCTCGTCCATTTGGTACTTTTGAAGGACGTGAAGCGATTCAAGCATTCTGGCAAGGCATCATGGACCAAGGTTTCAAAAACGTTGATTACACTGACGTAAAATGGGAAGAACACCCAGAAGGCGGATACATCCTTACCGCTAGCTGGACAATGAACAAAGCATTTGGTGTTGTACACCGTGAGCACTGGGCAGTGCAAGAAGACGGCTGTGCTCGCCTAGTAAGCGACGACTTCGAAGTTCAAGGCGAACGCTAGAAACGAGTGGTTCAAACAGTAGCAAAAATAGAAGCCAGCACCCTACCAGGTTGCTGGTTTTTTTGTATAACAACACAACCCCATTCCGTCATAATTTCAACTAAATGCAATCATAATCTACACCTAATAATTAATAGATTTATTTTTAGTTTCCATAACATAGCACCAAGTGTGATACCTGTTACAAACTATCGAATCTCATTTATCGAGACCCGTAGACAACTTGAGATGTTGTTATTGCTGAGCCATTCTTTGTATAAAGTGATGGAGAGTGTTTCCATCATAATTAATGAGAGTGACAAGGAATTCGAATGATAAAAATGTTGGTTTGTGACTTTGACGGTACACTCGATGGCGGCCCTTCTCATGGGGTTAATCAACTTTTCAATTATCTTACAGAGCAACCCGATATCCGCTTTATCATCGCGACCGGTAGAACGCTGCCCTCTATTCAAGCTGGCTTGGCATCAGATAACTACCCAGAACCTCACAGCATCATCAGTGATGTGGGCACTAGAATTCATCACAACTACTCCCAAAAGCCTGACCACAGTTGGCATGAGAAACTCGAGGCATCTTGGAACAAATCAAAGGTAGAATCTGCGTTAGCACCACTCGACTTTCTGGGTGAACGCTTAGAGAGCCACCAAGGTCCCCATAAGATGACTTTTGAGGGTAAGCTGTCTGAACCTCAGCATGCATTAATTGAATCACAATTAGAATCACATGGCTTAGATGTCCACCTCACCTATTCACACGACTGGTATCTGGATATCACACCAAAAGACGTCAATAAAGCAACTGCAATCCATCACCTGCTGAAACAACATGAATTGAGCATTGAACAGGTGTGCGTTGCCGGTGATTCAGCGAACGATACTTCAATGCTGACGATAGAAGGGGTGAACTCCATATTAGTGGCAAACCACTATCCTGAAGTGGCTCACCTATCAGGAAGAAATAACGTATATACCAGTAAGGCTACCCATGCAGAGGGCGTGTTAGAAGGCCTTATGTATTGGCAACAACGAGCTTCAACCAGTCGCTAAAATGTGTCTCGTCGAAAGTTCCAGTTACGCAGCTCAATAGACACTGGCTCCCCTACTACTTCCAACCTGGGAGCCAAGTTTGATTGTCGGTGAGGTCGCGCCAATTTATCGCTTCTTCCCGTTTCGTCATCACCGCTTCGATCAAACAGCGCACCACTTCTCCTTCGTCAAACTCTACCTCCGTAACCATGAAGTGCTTTTCCTTTTTCACTGGACTAACGGCCGTCCACTTACTACGAAATAGTTTCTTGGGGTTGATACGGTTCATGGGCTTTTCCTGTCTTAGTTGCAACAGAACTTTATAAGACTTGTAGATTTAAAAAGATCACTACGTACCAAAAAACATAATTTAAATCAAAGTAAGCCACAAATAAGATCAATAAAGTCGGGCCATAAATTCGATACAATTAATGCTCACCAATTTAAAAACTAACTTTTCATGAGCCAAACAGAATTCCAGCAAAAAATGGCGAGCTTTACGTCTATTGAACAAGCACTCGATTACTTTGAAATTGGGTTTGATAGCCAGTTCATCGACCAAAATAGAGTCGAGCTTGTGTAACGCTTTAATGGCTATCTGATCCTATCGAAACCTGGCGATTGGTTTTCTGGAAGAAGAGCCCTGAAAAATGCCTACTGCAAGGTGCAACGCAGTAAGTTAGATCGTTATACGCGTTCGGCTTGCCGAGGCTGCACAACTTGCCAGCGTCGATAAGCATAAAGTGCCGTTAAAAAGAGAGCTCGGACATAGATAGTTGAAATAACCTCTCATTACGATTTAGTTAGTAGTTTGCTCGAAAAAAAGTGTGCTAGTCTTACGACAACTCAATTACGAGATAACAACTACAAGATAACAACTACAAGATAACAACTACAATGAAAATTTTCAGCAATTTCGAAAGCGGCAACATTCACGTCGTTTCAGCAGATTCACCACAAAACATTCAACTGACTATCCCTGCAGATAACCAAACTGAAATCTCTCAGTGGTTCCATTTCCGTTTAGAAAGTCAAGCGCAACAAGCTCACCACTTTGAAATCGGTCAATTGGCAACATCTGCTTACCCAGAGGGCTGGAAGGATTACGATGTGGTTGCATCGTATGACCGCGAAGAGTGGTTCCGCATCCCCTCTCAGTTCAATGGTGACACGCTGAGCTTTGACATCATCCCTGAGCACGATTCAATGTACTTTGCGTACTTTGCTCCATACTCATACGATCGTCACCAAGATCTTCTGCACAGCGCGCAAACGCACCCTGCGTGTAAGCTTGAAACACTAGGTCATACGCTAGACAACAACGACATCACTTTGCTAACCATTGGTGAGCCAAGTGAAGAGAAGAAAAACATTTGGGTTATTGGTCGTCAACACCCTGGCGAGACAATGGCTGAATGGTTGATTGAAGGCCTGCTTCAGCGCCTACTTGACGAAACAGACACGGTAGGTCGCTCTCTTCTAGACAACGTAGTATTCCGCGTTGTTCCGAACATGAACCCAGATGGCAGTATCCGTGGTCACCTACGTACCAACGCAATTGGCGTGAACCTGAACCGCGAATGGCAGTCACCGTCCATGGAACGTAGCCCAGAGGTATTCCTTGTGCGTGAACGCATGTTAGAAACTGGCGTTGATATGTGTTTAGACATTCATGGCGACGAAGCGATTCCATATAACTTTGTGGCAGGTAGCGAAGGCACACCTTCTTACAATGAGCGTATCGCAAAGCTAGAGAACCACTTCAAGCAAGCACTACTCACGATTACGCCAGAGTTCCAAGACGAGTTTGGCTACGATAAAGATGAGCCAGGCAAAGCAAACATGACAGTAGGTACTAACTGGATCAGTGAGCAGTTCAAGTGCTTGGCGTACACTGTTGAGATGCCATTTAAAGATCATATCAGCCACGCTGACGAACTTTACGGTTGGTCGCCAGAGCGCAGCGTTGCGTTTGGTCACGACATGCTAGCGGCAGTTTGGGCGACAGTAGACGAACTATAAAGCAACGAGAGCCTTGGCTATCAAAAGCAGGCCTATAGATAGAACAAAGCCCAGCACTTGCGAAAGTGCTGGGCTTTTCAATGTTTGCCTAAGATTTACGGTTTATCGAGTCACCTAGCTCTATACGCTATTATGCAGCCCTCAGGCTCGCGAAAAGACTGGGTATTTTTTCCTCATGTGTCTTTGTTCAGACACCATCTCCTTAAAAAAAGTGAGATATGAGTCGTATCATCTAAGCATCAATACCTTATAACGGTCATTAAGCCTACAGCTGAAAGAGGGCTAACTGAATACTGAAACCAACAAATAACACGCCACATACAATATTCATCATTTGCGAGGTACGCTTTTGAACCAATAAGCGTTTAAAGGTATCTGCCATTAAAATCACAACCAAGAACCACATTGAAACGACCATCGCCTGAATTCCACCAAGAATTAAACTGTCGGACACAATTGCATCTGTAGTAACAAATTGAGGGAAGATCGATAGGTAAAACAGGACGATCTTCGGATTTAGTAAATTGGTTAGTAGTCCTTTAAAAAATTGGCTATAGAGTTTACTCCCAGACGCGCTCACGACAGAAAGCACGCCCTCTTGAGCACGTAATGCCGCCCGAAGGTGGTTGTAACCTAACCAAAGCAAATACAAAACACCCGCCCACTTCAGCCCCTCAAATGCCATTGGCGTTTTCGACAATAACAGGCTAATGCCACTCGCAGAAATAAAGGCATGGAAAAAGAAACCACATGACACGCCTAACACATTCACAAATGCGAACCGCTTCTTTTGAGTCAACGCTGTGCTTAACACAAGCAATGCATTGGGTCCTGGAATAATCGCAATAAAAAAGACAATAACAATGAACAGCCAGATACTATCCCAACTCATTTTTTACTCATACAGTGAAGGTTTTTAGGGCAGACATTGTACGTCCAATAAATGCCATTACAATATGATAAACACTTAATTAACTCGTATGTCTAACTTACAAAATTAGCACATATAATAAATACGTTTATCTTCAAGCGAACAAAACTGATTCTCTAACATTTCTAGCCCTGTTAGACTCCACCTCCCTTTTGATACTTGGTTCATTTATGTCATTTGCTAATCTAACCCTCAACACAAAAACCGTTGCTGCTCTACCGTCTCAATTCGATAAACCGACTGAGATCCAACAAGCGGTTATTCCGACGATTGTTTCAGGGAGAGATGTGCTTGCATTGGCTCAAACAGGTAGCGGGAAAACATTAGCGTTCGGGTTACCTTTGCTCAATGACATCGACCAAGATTCGAATAAATTGCAAGCGCTTGTCATCGTTCCAACACGCGAGCTAGCGTCTCAAGTGACTGAGTCTTTACAACCAATTGCAACTGCCTTGAATATCAAAATGGTAACGCTTACGGGCGGTATAAATGCAGATGAACAACAGCAGCAACTGTCAACCGCACCTCAGCTCGCCATCGCTACACCAGGGCGCCTGCTTGCACTCATCAAAAGTGGTGAATTAGAGTTAGCTCAGTGCACATCATTAGTTCTTGATGAAGCCGATCGATTGATCGACATGGGCTTTTGGCCAGATATTCAAGCGATCACCGCAGCTCTGCCAGCTAAGCGCCAATCACTATTATTCTCTGCAACGCTTCCACCTGAGTTAGTCAACCAAGCTGAAACGCTTTTATCGAACCCAGAAAAGATCACGACTCACAAAGAGAACAGCGTTGTAGAAACGATTGAAGAAACACTGTATCTGGTAAACAAAGGCAGTAAAGCTCAAGCATTAATTGCACTGCTCAATCAGAACCCGTGGCCACAAGTATTAGTGTTTATTGGCGCAAAAGACAACGCAGACGCACTAACCAAGCGATTAAACAAAGTAAAAATCAGCGTGAGTGCATTGCATGGCAACAAGAGCCAAGAAGAACGAGCACAAGCGTTAGACAGCTTCAAAAATGGTGATACCCGTGTGCTTATCGCGACTGATGTGATGGCTCGAGGCATCCATATTGATCAGCTACCTATTGTGATTAACTTTGAGTTACCACCTCATTCTGCGACTTATGTGCACCGCGTTGGAAGAACAGCGAGAGCTGGAAATACTGGTTGTGCAATCTCGCTGGTTAGCCACAGTGACACTGACTACCTGACTGCCATTCGCACTTTAACCAACAAAGCACTGCCACTACAGTCATTGGAAGGCTTCCCAGTCACAGACAAACCAGCGTCAGAAACAACCGCTCGTAAGCGCCCACCTAAAGACAAAATGGCAAACCGCAGAACAGCGAAAAAGAAGAGCGTAAAACAGTTTAAGAGCAAACCGAACAACTCTAGACCCTACAGCTCAAGATCAAACAGCACTAAGCCAACGTCATCAAAGTAGAGCAATAGCAACGATTCAGCGTCTGTCCCCCGTTAGTTTCCAAACTTAACGGCGGTCATTTTAATTAAATTTAGCCCGGATTTTTCTGGGCTTTTTTTCGCTTCAACCAACCACTTTCTAATGCTAAATATGACACTAATGCGATTCAATAGATGACATTTTTGTGAATTACGAAGACAAGGTATTGATTCTTGGTTGCTCAAAAAAAATACTTTCTAATCACGTTGACGCCCCTATATCTGGCAACTAGATTTTTCTATTAGTGTCTAAAACCAGGAGGTCATTGAAATGAAACGTGCTAGCTCTACATATCGATTACAACTGATTAAGGAAGTGGCAACTCGCCGAGATCGTCAACGTTCAAATGACCCGATGGCCAACTACATTCAAACTCTAATCGACAACAAAGATGACTGTGATACTTCAGTTGAACGCAACCAAAGATTCAGTGGAAACCATTTTGATGAGCACATTGGAGGCTGGGTTAGCGATCATTGGGGTAGTAAATAAAACCACCAGCTTTGCTGCTGTAGAATCAATCTCCGCATTAACCTATCATCTGCAACAACTTCCAATCATAGAGTAAGCAGAAAGTGTCTGAGTTAAAAAGAGAAAAAGAAGTGATGGTTGCCTTCCAAGTGATCCCTCGCGTTAAAGAAGGCAACAACTTCGAAGTAGTCGATAAAGCAATTGAAGTCGTTAAAGAAGCCGGTGTTCCCTTTCAAGTCGGTGCGATGGAAACGACCATGAAAGGCGAACTCAATCAATTACTCGATATCATCAAAAATGCTGAGCAGGCTTGTTACGATGCTGGTGCCATAGAGGTCATCACAAACATAAAGATTCATAGCAAAACCGCCGCTGCCGATGATACATTTTACACGTATCATCGTGGTGTGACGAAAGCGAATCATATGTTTGTGTAAGAAAGTTCTGTTAAAGAAAGACTCTACATAGTCAGTGATGTTATTGAAAAGGCACGTCGGAAAGGTGAGACAGTATCTCCATGCGCTCTTCTTCTGACATGGTATGCCAGTCACGCGCGCTTTCCTCGGGGTCATCTGTCGCCCCCAATCGCTTTCTATCCAAAGCTTTAACTGGTTTCTTGTTGAGTTTAACGTCCTTTTTATTCATACCGACACCACTCCTCTGGTACAAAGGTACCTATCTTAATATTACACCCCAACCATTATGTAAAGTAATAGTTACTGCGGAGTTAGATAAAATCTTAATACTTCCTCTTTAGCCGAAAAGATCTCTTTGGGGACTTGTACTTACCTCTTCTTCTACCGGCTGACCAACTAAGTTGTTTTGCTTCATTATTTTTCTTCTGTAACGCTGACGACATAGCTTGATGACGTGTAATTGCTCTGCGGGAGTCATCGACATCCAACTAAAACGTTCGTCTCTTTTTCTCATACACCCATTGCAATAACCTTTGTCATCGCTAGAGCAAACTCCAACGCAAGGGCTTGGAACTTGGAAAAACTCTAACTGCTCCACCACGCCTCCTTACACATCCAAAATTACGCTTACTATCTCAAAAATAAGCGATTGATTTGTCGCCACGCCTACGAAAACCATACTAACCTATGACTTTACACTGACACATATAGTGTTTTGTAAACTATACTTTTAACCCATAAAGTTACAGGTTTTCGGTAACTTCGTTTTTTCCACTGGAGCCATATAATATGAAGTTTAGTTCAAAAAAGTTACTAGCAGTAGCCGCTTTACCTATGATGCTAGCAGCATGCACAACAACGGGTGATATCGCGATGCAAGTAACACCAAGCGATCTACAGCACCATAATTGGGAACTTGCGCAAATTGATGGCAAGAACATTGAGAAAAGCGAACACCAAGCGGCACCTCGTCTAGAAATCGGTGAAGAGATGACTGCAAATGGCGTAGCTGGATGTAACAACTTCTTTGGCCAAGGTGAACTGAAAGACGGTCAATTCCGCATTAAGCAAATGGGCATGACTATGAAAATGTGTCACGGCTCAGCAATGGACATCGAGCAATCAGTTTCTGCTACTCTAAGTGAGTGGAGCGATGTAACCCTAACCAAAGATACGCTAGTACTTAAAAACGATGTACACACGCTAACGTATACAATTCGTGACTGGGTAAACTAAGCTTTCATCAACATTAAATACCGAAAAGGAGCCTTCATAGCTCCTTTTTATTATCTGCTTCAAAGCTGAATCTACTCAAAACGACTCTTCATACCAGCTTTTCATGTCAAGCTCCGATAAATCATAAAAAACTTCATTTAGATGCAATTAATTCGCAGCTTTAACGGTCTGTTGCTAGGATGGCAAAAGCCCAGAGTCTGTTGAATGGCACATATAGCTGCGCATTGAACAAAACTCAACCAAGAACTTCCGGCATCTTCTCAAGTAATTGATTGAATTTACTGTTGAATTAGAATTTATTTGAGAAACAGATAGAATAACTATTAAGCCATGTTGATCTTTCGTTAGTCACGAAAGGTCAACACGCCCTAGGGAATTCGAAAACACAATGCTCTTGCCCGTTCACTACAAAATGGAAAAGTTTATGAACAAGATAGTAAGTTTATTAGGAATCATGGCAACCGTTGCCTACAGCGCAACCATTTATGCTGATGAAGTAACATCCACCGATAGCTGGAATCAAATAGAACAGCAGGCAGAAGGACAAACTGTCTACTTTCACGCTTGGGGCGGAAGCCAAGAGATCAACCGTTACCTACAATGGGCAGGCAAGAAGTTACAAAGTGATTATGGCGTAACGTTAAAACATGTAAAAGTCACAGATATCGCTGAAACAGCGACTCGCCTACTTGCGGAGAAGGCCGCAGGTAAGAATAGCGAAGGCAGTGTCGATATCGTTTGGATCAACGGCGAGAACTTCCGTTCGATGAAAGATAACAAACTGTTGTTTGGCCCATTCACAGAATCCCTTCCTAACTGGAAGTACGTCGATAAGTCTTTACCCATTGATGTCGACTTTTCTGAGCCAACGGAAGGTCTAGAAGCACCTTGGGGCGTTGGGCAATTAGTGTTCATTCATGACCAAGAAACACTGCACAATCCACCACAATCGTTTTCAGAGATGTTGAGCTACGCTCAGGCATTCCCTAACCGTTTGAGCTACCCTCGCCCACCAGAATTTCACGGCACCAGCTTTATTAAGTCTTTACTGATTGAGCTAACCAACAACAGCCCTGAACTCGCAAAGCCGGTTTCAGAAGAGAACTTTCAAGCGATCACTGCACCATTATGGGCTTACTTAGATAAATTCCACAAAGTTGCATGGCGCGGTGGTAAACAATTCCCGGCAGGCACATCAGAAAGTATTCAGCTTTTGGATGACGGACAACTCGACCTCGCGATTACGTTCAATCCAAACTCTGTGTATTCAGCCCAATCAAGTGGCCGTTTAGCGGAAACAACCAAAGCCTATGCGATGGAAAACGGTGCTTTATCTAACATCCACTTCCTTGCGATCCCTTGGAATGCGAATGCTACCGCTGGCGCACAAGTGACCATCAACTTCTTGTTAAGCCCAGAAGCACAATCGCGTAAAGGTGACCTGAATGTTTGGGGTGACCCTTCAGTATTGAGCAGTATGTACCTAACTGGTAGTGCTAAGAATACTCAGCAATTTAAATCGATTGATGAACCACACCCAAGCTGGCAAAACGCACTCGAGAAAGAGTGGCTAAAACGATACGGTAACTAAGCTCGATGCTACGTGCTCTATATTTTGTCGTTATAGTAGTATGCATTATCCCAACAATTCCTGGGGTAGCGGGAGTAGTGGCTTCGTCACTGAGTTATATCCCGCCCCTAGGGTTGATGGAGCCCTCTCTCAACGGTGTTAGCCAAGTATTCCAATGGGAAGGCGCTTGGCACTCTATTGGTTTGAGTCTTTGTTCTGCGATTGCGAGCAGCTACATCGCGTGCTTTCTTACTTTTTGTATTCTCCAAGCTTCATGGGGAAACCGGTTCTGGAGAAAGATCGAACTGACCCTTTCACCTATGCTGGCTATTCCCCACGTGGCTTTCGCCATTGGCTTTGCTTTTCTATTTAGCCCGACAGGTCTCGGAGCGAGAGCTGCACACCATTTGCTGGGTGAATCCGCGACCAGTTCCGATTTAGCGCTGCTCGTAAAAGATCCTTATGCATTGGGCTTGATCATTATGTTGTCACTCAAAGAAGTACCTTTCTTATTGCTTATGAGTATATCGATACTTCAGCAAATTGATGTAGAGCGTATTTCTAAGGTCAGTGCTTCATTGGGCTATAGTCGCTCACAGATATGGTGGAAGTGCATTTTTCCACAATGGTTCACCAAGCTTCGCTTCCCAATGTTGGCGGTGCTCGCCTACAGCTTATCAGTTGTCGATATTGCGCTAATCATTGGCCCAACTAACCCGCCTACTTTTGCCATTTTAGTTTGGCAATGGTTCAACGATCCCGATCTGAACCTACTGCCGAGAGCAGCGGCTGGCGCTATCGTTTTGTTCGGATTAGCGTCGTTGATCATCGCCTTAGCCCGCTTCATTGAATGGGCTGTCTTGAAGTTCTTTAGAGCTTGGCAATATTCGGGGCGAACAGGCATTAAACTACCTGGAAAAACCGTATTCACAGCTTTGGCAGCACTATCACTCGCAATCATTCCTTTGATGATGATTTGGAGCGTGGCTCAACGTTGGCGATTCCCTGACTTACTTCCGAGTCGCTACAGCATGCGCTTTTGGGAATTTGAATGGGATGGCATCATGAGTATCATTGGTCAAAGCTTATGGATTGGTCTGATCGCTGCTTCAGTTGCGCTGGTCCTTGCACTGATTGCTCATGAGTACCGAATCAAATACAAGTGGCAAGTACCTGGTTTTGTTATCGCGATTCCGATGTTGATCCCACAGCTATCGGTATTATTCGGTATGCAGGTCACCACGCTGTATGTAGGAAGCAACGCCTATGAATTCTGGGTGATTTGGGCACACGTATTCTTCGCCTTCCCATTTGTCTACTTATCGTTAGATGGATCATGGAAAAGCTTCAACGATGGGCTCATTAAAGCATCACTCAGCTTGGGTAAATCACCATTTCAAAGCTGGTACTCCATCAAACTGCCTATATTGTTGCCAGCTATTGCCTTTGCGTGGGCCGTTGGTATCAGCGTGAGTTTGGCTCAATACTTACCAACATTGATGCTAGGCGCAGGGCGAATTAGTACCATCACGACAGAAGCTGTCGCCCTAACGAGCGGTTTCGACCGTAGAGTGACCGCCATTTATGCAATTTGGCAGGCCTTGTTGCCTCTGTTCTTCTTCTCTTTAGCGATATTAGTCAGCCGACTTCAACTCAGATATCGCCGTCTTACTTTCAAAGGTTTCTTAAGTAATGAGTCTGTACCTCAACGACCTCGCCATCCGTAAAACCGATGGCGACTCGCTGTTTTCAGCGCTGAATGTAACATTAGAATCGGGCCAGATACTGGCATTGATGGGACCGAGCGGTTGTGGTAAATCCACCTTATTGGACGCCATCGCAGGCCACTTGAATGAAGAGTTTTCTTATTCTGGAAGCGTTGTTTTGAATGATATTCAACTGGACAATCTCCCATCACATCAACGTGAGGTCGGTATTCTTTTTCAAGATGACCTATTGTTCCCTCACCTAAAAGTATGGGAAAACTTGGCATTCTCACTACCCAATTCGATTAAAGGCTCTGCTCGCCAACAGCAAGCCACTGCAGCGTTAAAGGACATTGAACTGACACACTTAGCAGAGTCTTTTCCTGATCAGATTTCTGGTGGTCAACGAGCGAGAATCAGTTTAACTCGTATGTTATTGGCGAAGCCTAAATTGGCTCTACTTGACGAACCGTTCAGTAAGTTAGACCAAGAGCTCAGAGCACAATTTCGAGAATGGGTCTTTGAGCAATTAACCAAAGCCGATATCCCAACCCTGATGGTGACGCACGACGAAGCGGATGTGCCTCAAGGGGCTCAAGTGCTCTCTTGGCCATGGAGAAGCAACCATGCTGGATAAATACTCTATAAAGGTCATCAAGTGGCCATTAAACCAATCTGCCAAAGTACTGAATCGAGTCGGTATTACCGCCAATCAAACCACCCTATTCGGTTTTTTGGTCGGCTGTTTAGCGTTTCCGACGTTGGCGCTTGAGCAATATGAGTTGGCGTTAGGTTTCATCATCTTCAACAGAGTTTGTGATGGACTTGATGGCGCCTTAGCCCGAATCCAAGGCATCAGTGATGCGGGCGGCTTTCTCGATATCAGTTTAGATTTCCTTTTCTATTCACTGATCCCTTTTGGTTTTGTGATTGCCAATCCAGAACACAACGCCATTGCCGGTGCATTTTTGATCTTCTCTTTTATCGGCACAGGCAGTAGCTTTTTGGCGTTTGCAGTCATGGCGGGCAAACGAGGTATTGAGAATCCAGTGTACAAGTACAAGTCTCTCTACTACATGTCTGGCCTAACCGAAGGGACAGAGACCATCGCCTGTTTCATTGCCTTTTGTATTTGGCCACAACACTTTTCTGTTATCGCCTATACCTTTGGTGCTGCGTGTTGGCTCACCACGTTTATGCGTATCTATTTTGGGTTCCAAACTCTTAAGATCCAGCAGGAAAGTTAGTGGTCTAACGACACCAACAAGATACAAAAACGCCACTCAATATGAGTGGCGTTTTCTTTTCTAATGCTGACGTTAGATTAAGCATCAGCAGGTGTGTTAATTCTAAACCTCAGTACTTTGAGGCTTGAATCAAGATCGACATCAACAAACTCAGGTGGGTTGTCTAAGCGTTCAATAAACTCAACGTTTGGCGCTTCTTCTGCCATCGTCTCGATAAGGAAGTTAGGTGACACTGCAGGTGAGTTCACACATGCGATCACTTCACCGCCTTCCGTTAGAAGCTCTGGCAAACGACGTAAGATCTTTTTGTAGTCTTTAGTTAGGGCGAAGCTGCCTTTTTGGAACGAAGGTGGGTCAATGATCACCAACTCATAAGGACCGCCCTTCTTGATTTTTCCCCACGACTTAAAGATGTCGTAACCAAGGAAATTCACCGAGCGCATGTCATGCTCGTTCAAACGGTGGTTATCACGCCCCTTGTTCAGTGAGCCACGCGACATATCAACGTTCAAGCATTGACGAGCGCCACCCGCAATTGCAGCCACAGAGAAGCCACAAGTGTATGCGAACAAATTAAGTACGTTCTTACCCTTTGCAATGCCTTGCACCCATTGACGGCCATTACGCATGTCTAGGAACAGACCAAAGTTCTGGTTACGGCCAATGTCTAACTGATACTTAAGTCCATGCTCAACAACCACTGGAGAGTCGTTAAGCTCACCCCATAGCACTTCCGAAGGTGCGCCTTCAGCATAACGGTGTTGAAGCACAATACTTGTACCTTGTTTGGTTTGCCAAATATCTTTGTTAGTCAGCGCTAGCAAACCGTCTTTAAGCGATGACAAAAACGCGTCATCAACCTCTTTAAACACATTGACCAATAATTGGCCACCGACCCAATCACATGTGATCTGTTCCAGGCCAGGCCAAAACTTACCGCGGCCATGAAAAATACGACGTAGCTCGTTAGGTACTTCGTTTAGCTGTTGTTCGATATGTTCAAAAAATACCGGTAAAGCAGATGCTTCCATTATTTCACTCACTTAGTGTTTAGCTTTGGCCACGCGAGTGACCAAGGTTCAAGCCAACCGTCCAAACCGTTAGATACGCTCTCTTGGTTCCACTTCTCGCCTAAAGAGTCTAGTCTCCTTGGGTCACAGACAAATTGGTAGGCTTGTGATTGATAAGTAAATCGAATCGCGAAGGCATGCAGATAACCTCTGTCGGCCTCACTCGATGGATTATAAATTGGGTCACCAACGATAGCTGAGCCTATCGACTTCATCGCCACGCGGATCTGGTGCGTACGCCCTGTATAGGGTTTGCATAAAAGAAGTCGCTCACCGGGTTCAGCCGCTGCTGATAAAAATTGAGTTATTGCTGGGTTTTCTTTGGTTGTTAAGAGTTTCCAGCTAGATCGTCGAGATCGCTCCATATCCCCAGAAATCAAACCCTGTTTTTTCTTCGGCTTCTTAGAGCCAACCGCCAAGTAGTACTTCTCCACTTCGCGCTTAGCAAATAGCTGTGAAAGCTCACTCGATGCTGATGCACTCTTGGCTAATAACAGAATGCCTGAAGTCATTTTATCGAGACGATGAACGAGAT
Organism: Pseudoalteromonas sp. G5_S1_14_S5; assembly: GCF_054968605.1. Taxonomy (NCBI): domain Bacteria; kingdom Pseudomonadati; phylum Pseudomonadota; class Gammaproteobacteria; order Alteromonadales; family Pseudoalteromonadaceae; genus Pseudoalteromonas; species Pseudoalteromonas sp. G5_S1_14_S5. Next base: position 65,263 of record NZ_JBQKUM010000004.1, read on the forward strand.
ACAGCTTAGGCTCATTGATTGCCTTAGCCACTTCTTGAAGCAGCATGGTATCGCCATCGTCTTTGTGGACGCTGACTCCAGGGTGCTTATTGATGAGTAAAAAATCAGAGTGATTGAGAAGAATATCGAACATGTAAAGGCTAGCTCCGTTATATAGGGTGGAGTATACCGTGTCTGAATCCAGATTCCAGCCACGAAAAAGCCCAACTCACTCAATAAAGGTTGAATCGTTGGGCTTGTTCCTCGTTGTCTGCATTCAGGAGGGAGTTTTTACCCCCTATGAATAGGATCTAAGCGAGCTTGAACTTACCAACCAAAGCTTCTAGCTCCGCAACTTTACCGTTCAAACCTGAAGTATTTTCTGAGCTACGCGTTACCAGTTGCAAGAAATGCTCCGAGATATCGCTGATCGCCGTGATATCTGAAGCAATTTCTTTGGTCACAGCGGTCTGCTCTTCTGCTGCGGTAGCAATTGAGTTAACCATACTTTGTACATTGCCTGCGCCGCTCACAATCGCTTCTAGATCAGAAACAGCACCAGAACTTTGATCAACACCAATTTCGACCAAACGGCCGTTATCTTAGGTATAAATCACCGCTTCTTGAGTACCAGACTGAATCGATTGAATAATACCAGACACTTCTTGTCTCGCTTTGGTTACTCTCTCTACCACTATTCACACTTCAACAGTAAGATCATGCCCAAAATCGCGTACACGTGCCAGTTCACTCGCCTTAACGAAATCACTCTTATTAGTGTGAAAGTCATTCAGTGCGTTATCATCCAGAACGATTGCACCAAGCGCATATCGGTATACATCACACGCTTAATCAATCAGTACAAAACAGCTAACAGTGCTCGGACATCGTCCATTCTTATTTCTTCTGCGCTTTTGTGGGCATCAATGACTTCAAACCAGACGATGGTAACTAAGGTAACAAGCACCGCCAAAATTGAGCCAAACCCGGCATAAAGCTTTTTTCTGACAGGATAGTTTCACACAACACCTCCCTAAATAAACAACGGCCTGTATAGCTTAGCATTTACAGTTAATACGCCAGATGGATAACTTTAGTGAATATTAGTGGTCATTTTTTAGCAATGATTAAGTTGCAGACATAAAAAAACGGGAGCCATTGCTCCCGTTCTTTCGTTACTTAACTAACTTGCGATTATAGCTTCTTAGAGATAAGCGCAGAGCCAGCGATAATACCAATACCTAGTAACATGATTGCACCTTTACCGCTGTCGAAGCCAGAAGAGATACCCATGAACGCAACGATTGCGATAGCTACTGGGATGATGTACTTAACTAGTGCGTACCATAGGCCGAATAGTGGGAAAGATACTTCACCGTCGTTAGTGATTTCTTTCTCTAAGTCTGCACGGTTTAGTCTCCAACCAGCGAAGATACATACCAACATACCGCCAACAGCTAGGAAGATCTTATCTGTTAGTAGGTCGAAGATATCAAATGCACCCGTGTCGAATAGTGTTGGACCAAGGCCACCAAGAGATAGAGAAGCGAAGATACATAGCGCAGCCATTACAACACTTGCAGACAGTACTGCAGTTACACGCTTCATACCTTTCTCATCGATTAAGTAAGAAACCACAACCTCTAGTAGAGAAACAGAAGATGTTAGAGCAGCAACACTTAGACCAATGAAGAACATAAGTGCGAATAGAAGGCCAATTACGCCGCCCATCTCAGCAAATAGCTGAGGAACAACAACGAATACTAGACCAGGACCTGCTGCTGGTTCCATACCGAATGCGAACATTGCTGGGAACATTGCAACACCAGCTAGGATAGCAACACCTGTATCCATTGCTGTAACCATAGCGGTAGTTTGAACTAGGTTTTCTTTCTTCTTAAGGTAAGAACCGTAAGTCAACATGCACCCCATACCTAAAGATAGTGAGAAGAATGCTTGGCCAAGTGCAGCTAGAATTACGTTGCTGTCTACCTTCGAGAAGTCAGGGCTGAATAGGAACTCAAGACCAGCCATAGAACCGGGAAGAGTCAGACCTTTAATCGATACCACGATAAGGATCAGGAATAGCAGTGGCATTAGAACCTTACCCGCTTTCTCGATACCGCCCGAAATACCTTTCATAACGATAACAACGTTAAGAAGTAGGTATAGACCCATCCACATTAGTGGTTGAACTGGGTTAGAGATGAAACCACCGAAGCTGTCACCGATTGCTTCAGGTGCGTCTAGAAGACCACCAGCAATCTTACCGATGTATGCGATAGACCAACCACCTACTACAGGGTAGAAACCCATGATAAGTAGACCACTTACTACGCCAATAACACCAGCGAACGTCCAACGACGGTCAGTTGATTTGAATGCACCTACTGCTGATTTTTGCGTATGACGGCCAATAGCAAATTCAGTCAGCATTACACTGAAACCGATAAAAATTACAAAAAACAGGTAAATTGCAACGAATGCACCACCGCCACTCTCGCCTGCTGTGTATGGGAATTTCCAAATGTTACCTAAGCCAACAGCAGAACCTGCTGCAGCCATTACGAATCCTAACTTCGAACCCCAGGTATCACGGGGTGTTGTGGTTGTATTACTAGTAGCCACGTTTACTCCAAAATTTGTGTTGTGTGATGTTGTGTTTTGCTTTGGGTGGCGTCTTTAAAAGATAAGGTGTACAAACGGTTTTACACACCTAGAAGATTTGATTGACGCTCTGTGTATAGCAAGTAAACCAGTTTAAGAATAAAATTGGAAGCCCGAACCGTACATATTTCGTTACCAATGTAAATTTTTATTGTTAAATGCCGCCTTTTTAAACAAAACAATCGTTTTCGTCTTAAGTTAACCAAAACTTAACAACTAAAACCTGTTTATAGCTTTTGCTCTAATTTGTAAATAGTTGATTCCTTAAATTCCCATATCCAAAAAATAGCATTACTATCTAAGTGTCTCTTTTTTCGAGTATTCAATGTGGAAAAGCTCTACCATTTTTTAACTTTAGCCTCTGTCGTCTTGTACTGGGTCCTTGTAGCCGGTGTAACACTGCGTGTTGTACTAAAACGACGCTCTGTCAGCGTTTCTCTCGCCTGGCTTATGGTTATCTACATTCTCCCAATTGTAGGTGTGGCTTGTTACTTCCTTTTTGGTGAACTGAACCTTGGTAGAACAAGGGCTGAGCGTGCACATCGCATGTTTACTCCCTTTGGAGATTGGTTCCGTCAATTGAATGATTGCCAACTTCACCAACCGGGGAAAGTCGGCTCCCCTATCCATAAGATTGATGAGCTTTGTAACAATCGAATGGGCATTCCTGCGCTCAGCGGAAACACTCTATCCCTGCAATCTTCACCAAACGAGATCCTACACGCTATCATCGAAGATATAGAAAATGCCCAAACCAGTATTAAGATGGTTTTCTATATTTGGCACCCAGGCGGCCTAACAGATTCAGTGGCCTCAGCTCTGATTCGCGCAGCAAAACGTGGCGTAGATGTTAAAGTTTTGCTCGATTCTGCGGGTAGCCCGCGCTTTTTCAAAAGCCATTGGCTACCAATGATGAAAGATGCCGGTGTGCAGGTTGTACAAGCTCTGGAAGTAAGCCCGTGGCGTATTTTCTTGCGACGCCTTGATCTAAGGCAGCACCGTAAGATCATCGTGATTGATGAGACTATTGCCTACACAGGCTCAATGAATATGGTTGACCCTGCTCATTTCAAACAAAGCTCAGGAGTTGGTCAGTGGATTGATGTCATGGTCCGTGTGACAGGCCCAACCGTTAACGTGCTCTCTGCAATCCATGGTTGGGACTGGGAAGTAGAAACTGGAGATCGCATTCTGCCTGAACTGCCTGAATGTTCTGTTGAAGAAGCGGTGACGCATCATCCCGTACAAGTTGTGCCGTCAGGCCCAGGTATGCCGGAGTATTTGATCCTGCAGGTTCTGACTATTGCGATCAATCAGGCTAACCATACCGTACGTATTACGACCCCTTACTTTGTGCCGAGTGCGGACTTATTAGAAACGCTTAAGATGACGGCTCAACGTGGTGTCAACGTAGAACTCATCATTCCCCATAACAATGATTCGTTGATGGTAAAATGGGCCTCTCGCGCTTTCTATACCGAATTGCTCGAAGCCGGCGTTAAGATTTACGAATTCTATGGTGGTCTTCTTCATACCAAGTCGGTAGTCATCGATGAAGAGTTCTGCTTGATTGGAACGGTTAATATCGACATGCGCAGTTTATGGCTCAACTTTGAAGTGACGCTAGCGGTGGATGAAGTACATTTCACTCAGAAACTCTCTAAACTGCAGAAATCTTACATCGATTCATCCCACTCAGTTGACTTAGAGCAATGGGAGCAAAGAAGTTTACGCAACCGCTTCTTTGAAAGACTGTTCTATCTGTTCAATCCTCTTCTGTAATTTAATCGGTAAGATGTAATAGCTCACTGTTTCCCCATCGATCATTTTTAATCTTTCACTCTTTACTGAGTGAAAGATTAAAAATCTCAAGAAAAGCGTAAAAATCCCCGCTCCGCTCTTGCTTTGAACACTCTTGGCATGTTTTAAATAGGACATAACCGACTGATAAGGAATTCACAACATGTCCGAAAACAAAACCACTAAACTGATCACAGCCGGTCGTGATAAGAAGTGGACCAATGGTGTTGTTAACCCACCAGTACAACGCGCTTCAACTGTCGTATTTAACTCAGTAGAAGAGAAGCGTAAAGCGACGATTAACCGCGCTAACAAGACCCTTTTTTACGGACGTCGTGGAACCAACACCCATTTTGCCTTCCAAGATGCGATGGTTGAAGTGGAAGGCGGCGCAGGCTGTGCACTCTTCCCTTGTGGAACGGCAGCTATCTCCAATGCGATCCTTTCTTTTGTAGAAACAGGCGACCATATTCTGATGGTTGACACTTGCTACGAGCCAACTCGCGATTTCTGTGACACCATCATGAAAAAGATGGGCGTAGAAACCACCTACTACGAACCAACAATTGGCGAAGGCATCAAAGAGCTTATCAAGCCAAACACTAAGGTGTTATTTACCGAGTCGCCGGGTTCAATCACCATGGAAATTCAAGATGTCCCTACACTCGCGCGCATTGCTCACGAGCATGACATCATCGTGATGTTAGACAACACGTGGGCTGCTGGTGTTAATTTTTCTCCATTTGATTTTGGTGTTGATATCTCGATTCAAGCGGCGACTAAATACATCGTCGGTCACTCTGATGTAATGTTAGGAACTGCAGTCGCTAATGAAAAGTGCTGGGATCAACTAAGAGAGCAAAGCTACTTAATGGGCCAATGTGTTTCACCAGATGACGCTTACCTTGGCCTACGTGGCATTCGTACCTTAGATGTAAGACTACGCCAACATGCAGAAAGCAGCTTAAAAGTCGCGAAGTGGTTAGAAACTCGGCCTGAAGTAGACCACGTTCGGCACCCTGCTCTTGAATCATGCCCTGGTCATGAGTTTTTTAAACGAGACTTCACCGGTGGTAATGGCCTGTTCTCGTTTGTGCTAAAGAGTTCGAATACACAAGCAACTACAGCACTGCTTGATGGTATGAAACACTTCAGTATGGGTTACTCATGGGGTGGATTTGAGAGCTTAATTCTAGCGAACGAGCCGAGCAACTTTAACAGCCTAAGAACGGTAGCAAATCCAAACTTCGACGGCACTTTAATTCGTGTACATATCGGCTTAGAAGATGTTGATGATTTGATTGCAGATCTAGAGGCAGGATTAGATCGCTACAGCGCTCTGGTTTAACTAGAACTGTATATTCAACATACAAAAAAGGCAGGGTACTCCTGCCTTTTTCTGTTCTGTGCATCAGTAGCCTATAACTCCACAACTGACGCAAAGTGCTTTAAAGTTCATTTATTGAACTTTAAAGCATGTCCAATTAAAGATTTCAGAGCGGTTCTCATTAAACAGATACAGGGACTGCTCCTTCTCCAAAATCGAGTAATCAATGGTCACTCCTTTGTAATCACTGTATTCCTGATTAATGATCGGATCATGAAATGGAGTTGCGGTTCTTACGTCAATAATGCTCAACGACAAATGATCACCGTCCAAACCATAGTAACCAGAATAAAGGTTTTCCATTGTGCCTTCGGTACCGTCTTTCTCAGTGATCGTCACAAACTCTCTCATGCTATAAGTTTGGTCAGACTGAAAAGTAAAGATTATTCGCTCATAAAGTGATTGGTACGGTTGATATGCCTGAGATAAGAAATCCGTTTTTAGTGTTTTACAATGCCATCGAGTACCTGCCAGTATGTTCTGGTCTAGAAAAAAGCTCATCGATGCAATTGCCAATAAAATGAGTAAACCAATTAATCGCAAAAGTAGCCCCTCTTTTCCATATAGGCAGCAAACGAGTCAAAAGACGTTTCTACATTGAAAATTGTCGCCCCGTAATTGAGAGCCTCGCCATCCTTCTTTTGAACTAACATGTACAAAGCATCGCTCTCTGGTTGGTCGACAGATGGATAAATACGAACAAACACATCCACATTACAGTGGCTAGGTATCACACTGGTCAGCTTTTCTGTTATCACTGGTAGCGAATAAGAATCTCCTTGAACAATATGGAAAAAGTAGTGGTTAGTATTGTCTGTGTAACTATCTCGATATTCCGACTTATCAATAAAGTAAGGCGTTGGCTTGTAGTAACTTTGGAGTAGATTGAACGCAGTAACGAGAACACAAATAAGTGCGAATGTATAGCCCGCTATTACCGCGTGCTTATTGCTAGTGATATTTGATAAACCAAGTGCAACCGAACCGTGCGCTTGATTTGAAGTTATAGAGTCCGAAGTGATAGTTGAAGAATTCTTTACAGGCTCTTGGCTTGATGTTGATTCTCTTTCTGCTGGTGCAATTAGCTCTTCTTGAATAGTAGACTTTGTTGCTATAGCCGCTGCAGATGCAGACTGGGCTTCACCAACATCTGCTTGTGGCACAGCTTGGTTGTTTAAGCTTATCTTTTTCGACTCGTCGATTTCAAGGGAATAGCCGGTTTTACTGACAGTGCGGATCGTTGCGCAGCCACAGGTTACCCTGGATAATGTTTTTCTGATCTTTGAAATTACATTGGTAAGCGCTTGTTCCGAGACAATCACATTGCCCCAGCATCTATCAAATATCAGACCTCGTTCGATGCACTCGCCCACATTTTCAAGCAAGAGAAGGAATACCTTGCCTTCTAGTGGCGAGATAGTTTCTACGTGTCCATCTTCACGCACAAACTGCCTAAGCAAAGGATCATAACTAGCATCACATATTTGGTAGTTTTGTTGTTTCACTATCGTTTTCTATCTTTAAACTCGGTCACATATAATATTAAATAGTTTATAAATGGCTAGTGCTTTTTTGTCATTTATAAGTAACTATTTTCGCGATAATAAATAACCTACCTGTGGGGACAGCACACCATATGGTCATTAACCATACCGGTAGCTTGCATGAACGCATAACAGATTGTTTCACCTACAAACTTGAAGCCTCGATTTTTTAAAAACTTACTCATTGCTTTAGATTGCTCAGTAGAAGCAGGGACTTGTGACATCTCTGTCCACTGATTTTCGACCACCTTGTTATCGACAAATTGCCATAAGGCATTAGATAAAGAGCCGAACTCTTTTTGAAGTTTCAGCGCTGCACGAGCATTGTTGTATACGGAAGCAATCTTGCTCTTATGCTTTACCACATCATAGTTTTCAATGATATTGGCTACATTGTCTTCATTGAGTTCTGCTAATTTGTGTAAGTCGTAGTTCTCAAATGCCGCACGATAGCCCTCTCGTTTTTTTAGTATCGTAATCCAACTAAGACCCGCTTGAGCTCCCTCTAGTGTGATGAATTCAAACAGCACCTGATCATCATAGACGGGGACGCCCCATTCAGTATCGTGGTATACCCTTTCAAGTTCATGCTTAAGTGCCCATGCACAAGTTCTCTCAGTAGCATTCGCTTTCATTTCGATAATCTCACTTAAATATAGTACATAAAAATAATGCCCCAGTTAGGGGCATTATTTCAAAGGTAAATTGACGTTATGCTACGTCAATTTTATGGAACAGGCGGTACAGTACCGGTACAACGATAAGCGTCAGTACCGTCGCAAAACCCAAACCAAACATAATGGTTACCGCCATTGGCTTGAAGAAGATATCAGGCAATAGCGGAATCATACCAAGAATCGTCGTAATCGCTGCCATACATACCGGGCGAACACGGCTTAGTGCAGCATCAACAACAGCCACATAAGGGGCCTTACCTGACTTCATCTCAATCTCGATTTGGTCAAGCAGTACGATACCGTTCTTCAAAAGCATCCCGGATAGGCTCAAGAAGCCTAACAGAGCCATAAAGCCAAATGGGGTGTTTAAGGCTAACAAGCCAGTCGTCACACCAATTAAAGCTAGAGGTACCGTTAACCACACAATCAGTGGCTCTTTTACTGAGTTAAACAGAAACACAGTGATCAAGAACATAAACAAATAGCCAAGAGGCATGGTTGTAAACAGAGATGCCTGCGCTTTAGCTGATGATTCATATTCTCCTCCCCACTCAAGAGAATAACCTGACGGCATCTTAATCGCTTCAATTTGCGGTTGCAGGCGCTTCTGTAGCGTAGACGCCGTTTCTTCGCCCAGTAGGTCTGGATCCGCCATTACTGTCAGCATACGCTTACGGTTTTTACGGATGATCAGTGGATCTTCCCATTCCAACTCGTAACCTAACGTTACTTGTTGTAGAGGGATGTATTCACTTAGCGCAGGGCTCCAGATCTTCATACCTTCGATGTTACGAATATCAACACGCTCATCTTCCGGTAAACGAGCCACAATTGGCATCAGCGTTGTACCATCACGATACACACCAATCGACTTACCAGAGAAAGACATCGCGAGGAAATCATCAACATCAGACTTGGTGATACCGTAACGACGAGCTTGGCTTTCATTGAACTGAGGCTCTAGCACCTTAGTTCTTTCACGCCAGTCGTGGCGAACGTTAAACGCTCCGCTATCAGCACGCATTACATCCATCACTTGTGCTGCGATTGAACGTAATACCGTTGGATCAGAGCCTACGATACGAGCTTCAATCTTCGCACCACCACCAGGACCTAACTCGATCTGTTTTAGCTTGTAGTCGATCTCAGGGAACTGACCGTTAACATGGTCACGGAAGCGCTTCATTAGCCCTTCAAGCACTTCGTAGCTCTTAACGCGAACCGTTATCTCGCCGTAAGCACTATAACTTTTCTCTGGTGCGTAAGTCAGCATGAAACGTTGCAAGCCCTTACCTGCGGTCGTCGTGATGTGTTCAACTTCGTCCTGTTCAGCTAACCAGCTTTCAAGCACTTTAAGCTTAGTGTTGGTCGCTCGAATATCGGTCCCTTCCGGCATCCAAACATCAACTTGGAACATCGGCGTTGTCGATGACGGGAAGAAAGCTTGTTTTACAAAACCAAAGCCGTAAACACTCGCACCTAGACCAATAACCAGAACAATCATGGTTAGCCACGCACGCTTCATACAGAATTCTAGGAAGTTTTTGTAGACAACAAAAACCATCCCGTTGTACGGGTCTTTGCCTTCATTATCTGCATCGACCTTCTGACCTTTAAAGAAGATATCGGCAAAAAATGGCGTAATTGAGATAGCCGTAAACCAGCTCAACATTAGCGAGATAAGTAGAACCGTGAACAAGGTGCCACAGTACTCACCCGTCGAGTCTTCAGACAAACCGATAGGCGCAAATGCCGTTACCGCGATAACCGTTGCCCCCAGCAATGGCCATTTAGTCTGAGTTACGATATCAGTGGCGGCCTGCATCCTGGTTCGCCCCTTCTGCGTGCCGATCAATATCCCTTCAACCACCACTATGGCGTTATCCACTAGCATCCCCAGTGCGATAACCAATGCACCCAGTGAGATACGTTGTAGGTCGATTTTGAAGTACTGCATGAAAATGAAGGTACCAAACACGGTCAGTAGCAGTATCAAGCCAATCAAAAGACCGGAACGCAGACCCATGAAGAACAGCAGCACCACGATTACGATTGCAACAGCCTGCCCTAAGCTCACCACGAAGCCACTCACTGACTTATCTACTTCTTTAGGTTGGTTATAAACCTCTGAAATGTAGATGCCTACTGGCTGTTGGTATTTCAATTCAGCAAGTCTTCGGTCAAACGCTTCACCCACCGCGACCACGTTTACGCCTTGAGCAAAGGACACCCCCAGGTTAAGCGCTAGTTTGCCATTGTAGCCAATAATGTTAGTCGGTACTTCAACATAACCGCGGGTTACCTCTGCCACATCTTTTAGATAAATAAGGCCTTGAGCGCCACCTTCGGTCAGAATCAAGTCACCCAGTTGCTCTACATTCTGAAATTCGCCCGTAGGATGGATACGAATGTATTCGTCACCAATTCTCACAGCGCCTGCACTGGAAACAATGTTTTGAGTCGATAAAAGATTAAATACCGTGCTCGGCGAAATACCCAAAGAACTGATCCGTTTCATCGAGATTTCGATGAATACTTGTTCTTGCTGCTGACCAGAAACAGAAACTTTACTGACCCCCTCAACCAGTTCCAGCTCACGCCTTAGATAATCAATATAATCCAACAGTTCTTTATAGCTGTAGCCATCACCGGTTACCGCGAGCAAAATACCGTAAACATCACCAAAATCATCAATGACTTGTGGGTCGTTCACACCAGGCGGTAGTGACACTTTCAAGTCATTTACTTTTCGACGAAGTTCATCCCAAATCTGCGGCAGATCGTCTGGGCCATAGTTATTCTTCATCGTTACCGTTACCTGAGACAGGTCTCGGCTGGAGATAGAGTTAACCTCGTCAACATAGGTAAGTTGTTGAATCGCTTTCTCTAGTGGATAGGTTACTTCCTCTTCCACTTGCTGAGGTGTCGCACCTGGGTAAGAGGTGACAACCATCGCATCTTTGATAGTAAAGGCCGGGTCTTCTAGACGACCCAAACCAAAGAAGGCAGACACACCACCAATCAGGAAGATTAACGAGAGCATCCAACTGATAACTTTATTGCGAATAAAATAAGCTGCTACGCCCGTGATCTGATCATCACCTTGTTGAAAGTCATTCTGGGGCTTGTTATTTGCTTCACTCATTGTTCGCCTCCTGAGATAATACTTCCACTGTCATCCCATCTCGCAATCGCGATACGCCCGCTACAACTATATGTTGCCCCATCTCTAATCCTTTGATTATTTGCAACGTTTTCTGGTTGGCTTTACCTAATACCACTTTCTGCTTTGAAACTGTGTTGTCGTCATTAATGACCCAAACGAATGAGTTCTTTCGAGTAAGTTCATCGCCGTCAGCATTGAATACCGCCTCAATAGGCACTAAAACACCAGCTCTCAGTTCTAAACCAATATCTCGACCATGTGAGGTAACGTCGACCGCCATACCATCCAGAATCAGATCGTCTTCGGGCATCGGCAGTGCCAAGGTCACAGTAAAGGTTCCGGTACTCGGATCGGGCTCTGTTGTGAACTCTTTAATGCCTGCTGGGTACTCATTACCGCTTGGAACTCGTACCAAGGCCGTCACATTTTCAAGGATCGTCTCGCTAGGCTGATTAACGTAAATTTGATCAGGTAGCTGAATCACCACCTCAACATCATCAACGCTGTGAATATTCACGATTTGCTGACCCACTTGAATGTTCTCAAATTGATCGACACTGACACGGGAAATGATGCCATCAACGGGAGCTTTGAGCTTAGTGAAAGACAAGCGAAGCTTCGCCAGTTCCAACTCGGCGTATGCGATCTGACGTTGAGCGGCAATCTCATCAAACTGAGACTTCGCGAGTAAGCCCTTTTTCACTAGAGGTTCTGAACGCCTGAACTGGCTGTTCACCACAGTATATCGAGCTTGGGCATTATCGACGTCTAATTGATAGTCTGTAGGATCAAGCTCAGCTATCACATCCCCAGCCTCAACTCGTTCGCCTTCTTTGACATCGAGCCTGTATATCTCGCCCGCCACACGAAAGCTCAGATGTGCTTTTTCTGCCGCATTGGCAACGGCTGGGAAATAGAGTTTGTCATTGAAATCTAATACTGAAATCTCAATCGCTTTAACCAATGGAATGTTCTCAGCTTCTACTTGAGGCTCTTCTCCACAAGCGGTCAGCAAAGCTAAACATGACAGTCCTGTAGCTAATTTGAATGCACTCATGTTATAGCCCCCTTTCCTTGATCCACTCTCGAACCTTAACCCCGGATTCAAGGCCATTCACACCAGACGTTACGATGCGGTCGCCATCGTTTAAGCCCGAGACAATGTGACGTTTTTCATCAATTATAATCGCCACTTTTTCAACGATACCATCACTATTCACTCGCCAAACTGAGACATCATCGCCATCAGTCATCATGGCAGAGGCCGGGATTTTGGTTGCAGCTGCTTGGGCCGACACAAGATTCACGGTACCAGACATGCCTGGCAAGATGCCGATATCGGTTGGTCTTTCCATCACCATGGTCACTTTATATGAACCAGTTTTTGGGTCAGCTTCTGTATCGACCTCTTGGAACGTCAGTACGTAGGAGTTTTCAGGAAACGCATCAAATACCATGGTCGCATCGGTTTCAAACCCAGAAGAAAAACGCGTAATAAGTTGGTCGGGCAATAAGAAAACGACTTTAAGAATCTGATTGGTTTGAATATTCATGACGCCTTCTTTAGCGGCAATGTATTCATGATTTTCAGCTGGAATAATGGAAATGGTGCCATCATAAGGGGCAACTAAAGTGGTGTAGCGAAGATTCGCATTCGCTTGATTAAGCATCGCACGAGCCGAATTGTGGTTCGCTTTCGCTTGGTCGAAATCTTGCTCTGACACTACGCGGTCTTCACGCAGTTTAATCGCACGTTGGTACTGCACATCGGCAAGCTGAAAGTTCGCTTTTGCTTGCTTCTCTAGCAGTTGATATTCATCAGGGTTTAACATGGCGAGTTTATCGCCTTTCGAAACATGCTGCCCAGCAGCCACATCGATGCTCTGTAATAATCCGGGAACGCGGAATGCGAGTAACGCTCTATCACCAGCTTCAGTTGTAGCAGGGAAATTACGCTCAAAAGTATTATTACCGACGGAGACGGTAAAGAGTTTGGCGGGTCTAGATTCAGGTTCAGGTACGGGAGGAAGCTCCTTACCACACCCAGACAACCCAGCTAGGGCCGTCAATAGGACAAGGGAGGCTCGATACATTGGTGATCATCCATATCTATAAATATTTTTATAACATAGAATAATCGCATGCAACTTACCAGTCGGCGTAAGATTTATTTAGATAAAATTATTAAAAAAAATAACGGCTTGGAAAAAATTTTTCTAAACCGTCATCTTATATTTTTTAGGTTTTTCGCTACATGTTCTTGAATTCGCGGTTCACTTTAAACGTATCAGATGTGACATAAGCTTCCATGTTGCGGACACTGGTCTCTAACTTCTGGAAATCACTCTCTAAAGTGTTCAATAGCGACTCTGCAGTTTGCCCTTTTTCCCAAGGCTTTTGCTTGAGCGTGTGCTCTTGTTTAACCTTCATTTGGTCGACATACTGAGGTGGTTGTTTTTCAAGCATAAATGTCAAAGCAATATACGCCAATAACACCAAAAAACTACCACCGAGCAGTGCAGCAGAGATAACCATGATACGAACCAGCCAAACTTCAAGACCGAAATAATTCGCCAACCCTGCACACACGCCAGACAACTGACCGTTAATTGGATCGCGATACAGATCTCTACTCATAGTCTCGTCTCCAGTTAGGTGACTCCGCATCCAGTATTTTTTCTAGCGTTGTTACACGATCTTGCATCGTCTCTGCTTGTGCTGAAAGCTTATGCAGGCGTTGAAGATCCGTTTCCGATAGCCCATTACTGGATTTCTTCTTGCTGCGGTAATGTAAGAATAACCATAGCGGTGCCACGAAGATCAAAAAGACAATCAGTGGACCTGCAATTAGAAATGTGGACATAGACAACTCCTGAATTATTTATCGCGGTTTTCAACTTGCTGCTTCAGTTTCGCTAGCTCTTTTTCAATTTCATCTTGAGCTTGTAGCTCTGCAAATTCTTGGTCTAACGATTTTGCATTGCCTGTCTTCGCGTAAACATCCGCTTCAGCTTCTAATTCATCCACTTTACGCGAGAATTGCTCAAACTTCGCCATTGCTTCACTAGTTTTGCTTGAGTGCAGGTGTTTTTGCACATCACGACGGTTGCTTGCTGCGTTGTTGCGGATCATCAGTGCTTGTTGCTTGGCACGTGTTTCCGCAATCTTAGTTTCAAGCTTACCAATCTCATTCGTTAGTTTCTCAATCGTTTCATGCACTAACGTTTGCTCTGTGTGTAGACTCTTGATGATGTCTTCAAGCTTTTGCTTTTCGATCAGCGCCGCTCTCGCTAGATCTTCACGTTGCTTAGTGAGTGCCAGTGTCGCTTTATTCTGCCAATCAAGAATCTGAGTTTCGATAGCTTCAACTTTACGAGCGAGTTCTTTCTTGTCCGCGATAGCTTTTGCTGAGTTAGTGCGAACCTCTACCAATGTATCTTCCATTTCTTGGATGATCAGGCGAATCATTTTTTCAGGATCTTCAGCCTTGTCTAACAATGCGCTGATGTTTGAATTTACGATGTCTGCAAAGCGAGAAAAAATACCCATGAGGAACTCCTAATTACAATTGAAGGCAAATGCGTTTTAAATCGTTGTGCGACTCATCACCACTTGCTCGCTAATTTACATTTTTTGTTAAACCTGCCATAAGTAATCCAAGTAGCGTGCCAACTTTTAAGACATTAATTATCAGTCACTTACAATATGATGGCGATTCACCTGAACCATGCTATGATGAATTTAACCAAGTATTGGTATTTTTCACCATTACAGCCCTTAGATGACCTCCACCAGCGCTCAGCTACTACAAGGACCCGCTATGCAGCAGAATCTCATTGGTGAATCACCTAGCTTTCTTTCTGTGTTGGACAAAGTTTCTCAACTGGCTCCAATAGAGAGACCTATTCTGATCATTGGCGAACGTGGTACAGGTAAAGAGTTGATTGCACAAAGGCTTCATTACCTCTCAAAGCGTTGGGACAAGCCACTGATCTCGCTAAACTGTTCAACACTGAGCGAAGGCTTAATTGATTCAGAGCTGTTTGGTCATGAGTCAGGCTCCTTTACCGGTTCAAAAGGTCGTCACCATGGCCGATTTGAAAGAGCAGAGGGCGGCACACTATTTCTTGATGAACTCGCGACAACGCCCCTTGCAGTTCAAGAGAAACTATTGCGGGTTATCGAATACGGACAATATGAACGTGTTGGTGGACAAAAAGCACTGAGTGCAAATGTAAGGCTGGTGTGTGCGACCAATGCAGACCTTCCAGAGATGGCATCTAAGGGCAGATTCAGAGCTGACTTATTAGATAGACTCGCTTTTGATGTGATTACTATTCCCCCGCTTCGTGAGCGGAAAGAAGACATCATATTACTGGCCGAATACTACGCTATCAAGATGTGCCGTGAATTAGAGCTTGAGCTATTTGTTGGCTTTGCACCATCAGCCATTGAATCCTTATTGGCAAACTCTTGGCCAGGTAATGTCAGAGAGCTCAAAAACGTCATCGAGCGTGCCATCTACCAACATGGCAATAACCCATATCCTATTGAATCTTTGGTATTTAACCCGTTCAAGCCAGCATGGGACACGAATCAAGAATCCTCTCAAGAAATTGGCAATGCCCCATCCAACAGCCATACTTCTACTGAGAACTCGATATCTTTGCCTCTTGACTACAAAGCATGGCAAGAACAACAAGACATCAAACTACTCAATCAAGCCTTAAAACAGAGTAAGTACAACCAAAAACAAGCCGCCGAATTACTCGGGCTCACCTACAACCAATTAAGAGGAATGGTGAGGAAGTACGCGATTGTCGGACAAGGCAGTGAGAAATAGCCACAGTCATAGGATTATTATTTGGAGCCGAATAAATAAAATGTTAAATTATCCGGATCTTGAAGGCTCCTCTAACGCCTCGTTTAGAAAAGTATTTCTTTTTATGAAAGCACTAATAAGACTATCACTGAGCATCTGCACGCTGAGCTTTTTAGCCGGATGTGGTGAGAGTGTGAATCACGAGCAAATTCGTGAAAAAGGCTTCATTTATTGCGGCCAAGGTAATCCTAGTACCTTCAACCCTCAATTGGTTGATAGTGGAATTACAGCAGAATCGCTGAGCCCTCAAATCTTCGACACGCTGCTCACACTTGATCCTATGACCTATCGACCACAACAGAACTTGGCAACAAGCTGGTCTGTCGATAAATCAGGTACTGAATACACTTTCAAACTGCGCCCTAACGTTGCGTTCCAGACCACAGACTGGTTTACGCCAACCCGTTCTATGAACGCGCAAGATGTGGTTTTTAGTTTCGAACGTATCATTGATAGCTCAAACCCATTCCACTATGTGGGCGGTGGTCTATATCCATGGTTTGCTGGCATCGACCTCAAGAACTTGATTGTCGATATCACGGCAGTGGATGACTTAACCGTTAAATTCAAATTAAGTCGACCAGATAATTCTTTTTTAAATAACATCGCGACCAGTTACGCGGTGATTCACTCTAAAGAGTACGCAAACCAACTCGTGGCTGCTGATGAGAAGAATGACATCGACTCAAAGCCAGTTGGTACAGGCCCATTTTATCTGGATGAATATCAAATCAACGACTTGGTGCGTCTTAAAAAGAACAAGCATTACTGGAAAAGTGATGTGCAAATGGACCAAGTGGTTTTCGATACCTCACAACGAGGAACTGGCACACTCGCTAAGTTGCTGCGCAATGAATGTGATGTATTGATCTCGCCGATTTCTAGCCAGATTCCAATCATTCAAGCACATGAAGAGCTGCAGATATCCGCGACACCAGCGGTGAATGTCTCTTTCATCGCCCTTAATACTGAGCACCCTGCCCTGCGTGATTCTCGTGTACGTAAAGCGCTGAACTTGGCCATCAACCGCCAGAATATTCTTGATTCGGTATACTACGGTACAGGTACCAAGGCTTATACGCTGCTGCCTCCAACATCTTGGGCTCATCAGAAAGACAAAGTTCAAGTACGCTACGACCGAAACTATGCGATAGCCCTTCTCAAAGAAGCCGGCGTAGAGCCAGGATTAGAGCTTTCAATGTGGGTACCGCTAGAACCAAGAGCGTACAACCCAAGCCCGCGTAAGACCGCTGAGCTTATACAAGCTAACTTAGCGGACATCGGCATCGAATTGAAACTTTACACTGACGATCGATTCGACCGTACAAAGCTGTCTTCAATCGCCTCAACAGATCTGCTACTAACAGGTTGGATCGGCAATACTGGTGACCCTGATAACTTCTTGCGTCCGCTACTCTCGTGCAGCTCTGAGCGCGTAGGACTCAACGTATCGATGTGGTGTAATTCAGATTTCGATTTCCTTCTGGATTTAGCCTTAGAGATCAACCAACAAAGGCACCGTGTAAACTTGTATCGCCAAGCCCAAAACATTCTCAACGAGGAAGTACCTGTGATCCCTCTGGCTCACGGAGTGCAGTTCCGCGTTCATGATCGTTCACTAACCGGCTTTAAACAAAGTCCGTTCAATGCCCAACCTTTTGATCAAGTCAGAAGAGAGGTGCACTGATGTTTTGGTATACATTAAGACGTATTAACTTGTTCTTTATCACGCTCGCGATCCTGACGATGGTCGGCTTTTCGTTACTGCGACTCGACCAAACCTCACCGTGGGCGATTCAAGATTTCTGGCCGGGCTGGATAAGCTACGTCACTGAATTGTCGACGCTGAATTTTGGCTTGAGCAAACACGGCACCCCTATCATTGAGGAGCTTGTGGTTGTGTTCCCAGCCACATTAGAACTGTGTTTCTTTGCGTTTGTGTTAGCGCTTTTGATTGGCATCCCCTTTGGGACCATCGCAGGCATGAGACAAGGTAAATTTGTCGACACCACTATCTCGTTCACCTCGATGGCCGGTTACTCAGCACCAATATTCTGGGTCGCACTCTTGATGATCATGGTGTTCTCTCTGCATTTTGAGATGTTCCCTGTTGGCGGTCGATACGATCTACTTTATGAGATTGAACACGTGACAGGCTTTGCGATCATCGATGCCTTTTTTGCTGAAGGTCGCTACCGCGCGCACGCTTTGCAAAGTGTCATCGAGCACATGGCGCTGCCGTGTCTTGTTTTAGCATTGGCACCGACGACTCAGGTTATCCGTTTAATGCGAGCGTCTGTGGCTGAAGTGATGACGCAGAACTACATCCGTGCAGCACGTATTAAAGGTCTATCAACAAGAGAGATCGTGACTCAACACGTATTACGAAATGCGATTCCACCGATTATTCCTAAGGTCGGTGTTCAACTGTCGAGTATGTTAACGCTTGCGATCATTACCGAGTCAATCTTTAACTGGCCGGGGATTGGGCGCTGGTTACTGGACGCTTTATCGAATCAAGATTACGTTTCTATTCAAGCTGGCGTAATAGTGGTGGCAACTCTGGTTTTGACTGCAAATATTCTGTCTGATCTGTTAGGCGCAATGGTCAACCCACTGGTAAGGAAGGAATGGTATGCTAACAAATAACGTCTACCAGGAAGAACAGGTTCCTACCCAGTTTGAGCGTTTCTGGCGTAGCTTCCGCTCTAACAACCTTGCGATGTTTGGCTTGTGGTGTTTGATATTGATCATTCTGGTGACGATCACTTCTCCGTGGTTAGCGCCCCATGATGCACAAGAGCAAACAGGTCATCTTTTAACACCGCCATCTTGGGAGCCAGCAGGTACTGTTGAATACTTCTTAGGTACAGACGATCTAGGTCGAGATATTCTTTCTCGCTTGATCATTGGCTCTCAGCTTACCTTTGGCGCTGCGGTCGTGATTACCTTCATTGCGGCTGTCATTGGCTGTCTCATTGGCGTACTTGCGGGCATGACGCGCGGTTTGCTATCAAGTACTCTAAACCACCTGCTTGATACAGTGATGTCGATTCCGTCTCTGCTACTAGCCATCATCTTTGTAGCATTCCTTGGCTTTGGCGAGTTCAATATCTTGCTAGCCTTGTGTTTGGCATTGATTCCGCGTTTTATTCGCTCTGTCTACATTGCTGTGCATGCCGAGGTGGAGAAAGACTATATCCTTGCTTCTCGTCTTGATGGTGCGAACGACTTCTACCTGCTGTGGAATTCGATTCTTCCAAATATTCTTACTGTGGTGGCACTAGAAATTACGCTGGCGTTATCGGTCGCAATTCTTGATATTACTGCTTTAGGCTTCCTTGGTCTTGGCGCTCAAGCACCAAGCACCGAATGGGGCTCTATCCTCGGTGATTCTGTAGAACTTATTTATCTCGCACCATGGACAGTAACCCTACCAGGCCTAGCCATTATGTTTGCAGTGATTGTGATTAACCTCGTCGGTGAAGGTGTTCGCCAAGCGCTAAATGCAGGAATCGAATAATGCCGTTACTTGATATTCGACATCTAACCATTGAAATTGAGACCCCTCAAGGGATGGTTAAAGCGGTAGATCGAATGAGTATTACCCTCAATGAAGGGGAAATTCGTGGTTTAGTAGGTGAATCAGGCTCTGGTAAAAGCTTGGTTGCTAAAGCGATCGTTGGTGTTTGTAAAGAAAACTGGAAGGTATCCGCTGACCGTATGCGACTGGGGAATATTGACCTGCTTCAACTGACACCGAAAGAGCGCAGACGTGTTATTGCTCGTGACATCGCGATGATTTTCCAAGAACCATCGACGTGTCTTGATCCTTCGGAAAAAGTGGGCAATCAACTGCTCGAAGCCATTCCCTCACACGCCTTTGAAGGTCGGTGGTGGCAACGATTTAAGTGGCGCAAGAAACAAGCCATCGCTCTATTGCACAAAGTCGGCATCAAAGATCACTCGCGTCTAATGGACAGCTACTCTTATGAGCTTACCGATGGTGAGTGTCAAAAGGTGATGATCGCGATGGCGATTGCTGCCAAGCCGAAAGTCTTGATTGCCGATGAACCGACCAACGACTTGGACCCGATTACCCAGTCTCAGATCTTACGATTATTGAGCCGAATGAATCAGCTCCATAATACGACCATCATCCTGATCGGCCATGACTTAACGACCATCACTCAATGGGCGACTCGAATTACTGTTATGTACTGTGGCCAGTCTGTTGAATCTGCGGATACGCAAAAACTGTTGGATGCCCCAAAGCACCCATACACTGTGGCTCTGTTGAAAGCTATGCCAGACTTTAACGACTGGATCCCACACAAAGAGAAGCTTCAATCACTGCCAGGGTCGATTCCTCCACTACAGCATCTTCCTATTGGTTGTCGATTAGGTCCACGTTGCCCTTATGCGCAAAGACAGTGTGTGGAAATCCCACATACCAAGCGAATTAAGAACCATAAGTTTAACTGCCACTTCCCTCTGAATATGGAGAAGAAAAAGAAATCATGAGTGCATTATTAGAAGTCAGTGAATTATCCAAAGACTTTACGACTCGCTCTGGTCTTTTCCGTAAAAAAATTCATCAAGCGGTGAAGCCGGTAAGCTTTACGCTTGAAGCAGGCCAAACGATCGGCTTTATTGGTCAGAACGGCTCTGGGAAATCGACGTTAGCAAGAATGCTAGCAGGCATGGTAGAACCGACTGCTGGTGAAATTCGTGTAAACGGTGAAAAGCTTGAACACAAAGACTACTCAACTCGCTGTAAGTTAATTCGCATGATCTTCCAAGATCCCAACACATCGCTTAACCCGCGCATCCAGATTGGTCGTATTCTGGAAGGCCCTTTAAAGCGAAACACCAACATGACGCCAGAAGCTCGTATGCGCCGTGTAAAGGACACACTATTACGTGTAGGCCTTCTACCAGAGCATGCTTATTTCTACCCTCAGATGCTTGCTGCAGGTCAGAAACAAAGGGTTTGTCTAGCTCGTGCCTTGATACTTCAGCCATCAATCATTGTCGCTGACGAAGCTTTGAACGGTCTTGATATGGCAATGCGTTCTCAGATCATCAACCTGTTCTTAGAACTGCAAGAAGAGATGGGCGTATCCTTCGTCTACGTATCTCAACACCTTGGCATTGTTAAACACATCACCGACAAAATCATTGTGATGCACGAAGGCGATGTGGTTGAGAGCGGGGAAACCGATGAAGTATTAACCAACCCAAGCCACCAAATCACCCAAAGACTGGTTGAGAGCCATTTCTCCAAAGCGCCAAATCACTAAGCTGAAAACACACTATGTTGAGTAAGAGGGAAAGTATGTTACGAACCGCTACAATATTTCCCCTCTTGCTTGTTAGTCTCTCGTTAAAAGTGGTAGCTACGCCGCTTACTTGGTTAGATAGAACCTTCATAGAGGCCGCATTTTATAACGTGGCATTGCAACACGAATATTCCTCAGGGCCTAAACCACTCGCCAAATGGCAGCAATCGATCAAAATTTGGATTGACCATCGTGTCGGTGATCAAGAGCTTCATCAAGCCCCACAGAGCTGCATACACAGCACTTAGCTCAAGTGACCCAACCCCCATCTCACACGTCAATAAAGAGTCTGAAGCGAACGTTAAGTGGATATACACCAGACAAAGCAAGTAGATTTCGGAATCCAAACGCGTACTCAATCTCAAATAGGCGGAGCACTAAAACAGTGCGATTTGCACAGCGGGCTATCGAACTAACACTAAAGGTTAAATTGTGTATGCAAGAATCATTATTCCTGTTGATCAGGCAAGATCAAGAGAAAGGCTTGTCGCCTGTATCGTAAAAGAAGTCAAACAAGTTCTTGGGCTACCCAATGATTTAGATACAACCTACCCTTCCATCTTCAACGATCATACGCCAGAAGATCTACTTTCACCGTTAGATGTGGTGCTACTTCAATTACTCTACGAATCAGAGTTAAAATCTGGAATAACCACAGCACAAGTAAAGCCCATTGTGCGAAAAGTTTAAAAAGGTAACAAGAGGCGGGTGTACTTAAACGAGCACCAAAGGCAGCACAACAAGCACCTTTGTATCAGTTGATTGGATATTAGTACGTGAGATAGTGGTTGTGTTGTTTGGGGAGCGCTGGGGCAGCATACAGAATGAAAGCGTTGCCTAACAGAAGGCAACGCTGAATTATGATGTAACGAGAAGATTAACGCTTAGCAGCCTGTTTCTTCAGCTCAAAGTCGAATTCATCAGGGAACAGGATAACGCCTTCTTCTTGCTCATTAGGGAATATAACCACAGCAAGTTCATCGTCTTCTAGACCGATCGTCCAGCGGCTGTGCCATTTATTTAATGAGATAGACTCAGCCTTACACTCAGCCCAGTCACCTGTCGCCCATGACTCAGCAAACTCTTGGTTTGGCCATACAGGAACGCAGTCTTCGTCTTCTGTGTTTAGCATTACACAACCGTGCTCATCGGTTAAGATCCATACTTCACGGTTTGCTACGATTTCTTTCACACAGTACTTTAGGCGTTGCTCACCCGTGTACTTATTGATTTCAGCGATTCTTTTATCGTCTAGCTGTGTAGTCATCTTAATTTCCTACTTTAGTCAGTAACTTTGCGCTTAAAGTTATTTTATGCGGAGTCCTTTTAACTGCAAATATTATCGATGAAGAAAAGTGCTTACTTCAAAGCAAAACGCCTGCTAACTTAGCAGGCGTTTATTATTAAGTGACTTGATTAAACAAGCTCACCTTGTAGCCAAGGCCAACCTTGCTTCTTACGACTTAATGTATTTTCCATCATTAGCATGCCGTCTTTTTCGTGCTTAACCAATTTCTCAGCCCACTCACCTTTGTAAAGTAGACGAGTTTGAGCAGTAGTGATGTCAGTAAGCATTACAGCAGCGAATGCTAGACCGTCTTTCTCACAACGCTCTTCAAGATCCGCTTCAAGTGCTTCGATCATGCCATCTACTTGCTCAAGAGTTGCAAGTTCAACTTGACCAACAACAACATCGCGACCGTTAAATGGGTAGCCTTTAAGGTCTTTTTCTACTAGCTGTGCAGCAGATAGGCCTTCGATGTTTGTTTTAGCGATTAGAAGTGCTTTGATGAATGCATCAACGTTGTCTACGCCAGCGATTTCAGCAAGTTCAGCAACAGCGTCTTTATCTTTTTGAGTACAAGTTGGAGATGCGAAACCAACAGTGTCTGAAAGGATTGCAGACATCATTAGCTTAGCGATTTGTTGAGAGATAGCGTGACCTTCAATCTTGAACATGTTGAAAAGTACTGTATTAGTACAACCAACAGGCCAGATCCAAGCTTCCATTGGGTTAACTGTCATCACGTCGCCTAGACGGTGGTGATCGACAATACCTAGGATCTCTGCGTCAGCAACATCGTCTGGCGCTTGTGCTAGATCTGAGTAGTCTACTAGCCAGATTTTCTCACCAGCAACAGAAGTACGAAGTTCTGGCATTTCTGCACCAGCAACTTCAAGAATGTGTTGAGTTTCGCGGTTGATCTCGCCTTGGCGAATTGGTGTCGCTTCCTCGCCACGAGCTTTAAGAAGCTCTGTTGCAACTAACGCACTACAAATACTGTCACTATCAGGGTTTTTGTGACCAACAACTAAAATCATGTTTCTTCCTATTACACTAACAATTACGACTCTACCTATAGAGCCTCTCTTTATTAAGCACACTTTACCTTATTTTTTTAGTTTGGTCATGTTTCGTCGATTTTCCCCACCTCAAGAATAGAGAAAAAAACCACGAATGCAATTGATAATTGTTATCATTCGTATATATTAATCATTAGACACCTATTTTTGAGTAACACCTATGGATCGACTAATCTCATTTTTACCAAGCAGTAGCACTGCGAAAACCACTCAGTTTTCACTCTCTTTCAAACGACTGCTTTTGCCGATTTCACTTGCCGCTCTTGTCGCAGCACCGGCTACGCGAGAGCTTACGGTAACCACCTTATCTGACGCATTCTGGGCCGTATCTTGTTATGTTGCTCTAACCTTAGCTGTCTACCACTGGCTAGCACTCTACATCAACAAAGACAACGTATTCAGTAAGTTAGTCCATCAATCCCGCTCTAACCAAGTTGTATTTGCCGCCCTTATGGGTGCGCTGCCCGGTTGTGGTGGTGCTATCGTGGTAACCACACAATTTATCTCGGGTAAGCTCGGTTTCGGTGCTGTTGTCGCTGTGTTGGTTTCCACTATGGGCGATGCGGCCTTTCTTCTTATCGCCAGCGAACCGAAAACAGGTCTCGCTATGATGGCGATGGGTGTCATTGTCGGCACGGCTTCAGGTCGAATCATCAACCTATTCCACGCCGATGACTTTTTACGCCCTAAACAAGTTGAGAATAATGAACCTGTTAGAAGCTGTTCATCGCAATCACAAGACAAAGAAGCCGTTTCTAAAAAAGCGATCAATTTGCAAGGTTACTTGTGGTCAGTATTGATTATCCCAGGCGCTGCGGTTGCCCTACTCGGCTCATTTCAAGTCGATGTCAATCAACTGCTCACTTTACCAGAGATGTCGATGGAATGGCTTGGCGCTATAATATTGATTAGCTC
The DNA here is from genome assembly GCF_054968605.1 of Pseudoalteromonas sp. G5_S1_14_S5. Lineage (NCBI taxonomy): Bacteria > Pseudomonadati > Pseudomonadota > Gammaproteobacteria > Alteromonadales > Pseudoalteromonadaceae > Pseudoalteromonas > Pseudoalteromonas sp. G5_S1_14_S5. The sequence goes on from NZ_JBQKUM010000004.1 coordinate 89,986, forward strand.
AATGTTTTTGTGGGGTCTTACTCGTGAGATTAAAGACTACAAATCAGCGGTAAGTGAGGACGAAAAGTGTCTAGGCTCTCACCCACTACAAAAAACAGCGCAGGATACGAACTTCGTTACGGCCTGGGTCGTGGTTGCTTTTCTGTTTTTTGAGTTCGGCTCTGTGATAGCAAATGTTGATTTTGCTACGCTATTCTCAAACTGGGGAATTATGCTCCCCCTGGCTGGGGTCCTGATGGGTTTGCTTCCGGGCTGTGGACCACAATTATTGGTCACTAGTCTTTACCTTTCTGGCGCACTTCCTCTATCAGCTCAGGTAGGCAATGCAATTTCAAATGATGGTGATGCCCTGTTCCCTGCCATTGCGATGGCACCTAAAGCCGCACTAGTCGCGACCTTGTACTCAAGTATACCCGCTTTACTCTGTGCATACGGTTATTGGTTTATGCTCGAGATTTAAATCTCGCAGCTCGATAGGTTTCTATTAGGTCGGTACTTGGTATCGACCCTTTTACTTTGTCATCCTAATTACCACTTACAGCAACTCTTAACTATCAACACACTCTAGCCTGGAAGCTTAACTTTCTTTCCTCTATCCATACTCTTCCGGATGCGATCCAAAGGCGTTTAACCATGAATACTTATACGTAATTGTCAAAATCAAAAAAGCCCCTGTGAGCTTGGCTTACAGGGGCTTTAACTTAAACTTGGCTGCTTAAGTAATTTGTTTAAGATGCATCAATAGGTCCGCCAAAAGCAGTAACTGGAGGTGCCTTACCAACAAACTTCTCAAAGTCCACAATACATGTGTGCGCAGAAGTAGCCTGTGCTAGCTCAGAAGAGCCGATATCTTGAGTAAGTGTGTTAGGGTCACCATAAGTACAAATTGCACCTACTTTTTCGTTTAGAGGGCCATACCAAGCACCTTCTTCGATACGGACAACTCCACGTGGGTAGCTGTCAGTAAGTACGGCACCAGCAAGAAGCTGACCACGGTCGTTAAATACACGCACCAAGTCGCCGTCTTTAATGCCTTTTGCTTTTGCATCAACTGGGTTGATGTACACAGGCTCACGACCTTGAACAGCGTAAGTAGCACGGAAATCTTCAGATTCACACATCTGAGAGTGCAGACGCTTGTCCGGGTGGCACGATTGTAGCCAGTACGGGTGTTTGTCAGATCCAGGACCACCGTGTGAACGTTCTGATTTCTCAAACCACATAGGGTGTTCTTGACAGTGTTCGTAACCGTAACGACCGATCTTACGAGAAGTGATCTCGATGAAGCCAGAAGGTGTACCCAGTGGGTTAATTTCTGGGTCTTGGCGAAAGTCAGCGTGACGCACCCAAGGCTTACCTTGACCGAAGTCTAGTACACTCTTTTCCCAGAACTCATTAAACTCTGGCATTTCGAACTTCCCGTCGTTCGCTTTCTTACAATCGTTGTAAAGACTGCTAATCCACTCCATCTCACTCATACCACGAGTGTATTCCTCGCGACGACCAAAGCGTTGAGTAAGTTCGCTCATGATCTGAAAATCAGACTTAGAATGGAATAATGGATCAACCAGGCGATGCATCGCAATCAGACCTTTGCTTGAATAAGATCCGTATACGTCAATATCATTTCGCTCCCACTGCGTACAAGCAGGCAGAACGATATCAGAGAAACGACAAGTTGCTGTCCATGCAAAATCAATAGTGACGACAGTTTGCAGCTTTTGAAACGCTTGCTTCATTCGGTTTCGATCTTGGTGATGGTGCCATGGGTTATTTCCTGAAATAACCATCATTTTGAAACCAGGCAGTTTAACTTTACTCCCGTTGTAATTGATCTCTTTGCCAGGTTCTAGCAAACTGTCGACCCATCTTGCAACCGGTATAGTGCGGCTGTAGCCATTAAAGTTACTATTATCCCATTTAGGTTTCATACCTGTATCTAGGTTTCGAGGAAAACCACCGGGCCCCGCGAAGCCAGTTGAAGGTACACCAATACTTGAGTAGTGATGACCGTAAGAGATGCCACCACCAGGTAGGCCGATTTGACCAACCATTGCTGCCACTACTGCTGCCGCCCAGTATGGCTGCTCACCATGCTCTTGACGTTGGATACACCACCCCATAAGGATTTGTGTACGACCGTTCACTAGCATACGTGCGAATTCACGAATCTTATCCGCTTGCACGCCACAGATAGGTGCAGCCCACTCAGGTGTCTTAACAACTTTATCTTTCGTTTCACCTTGAACGTACTTGATGAAATCTTCGAAACCTAGACAGTAAGTTTCAATGAACTTCTTATCGTACAGGTCTTCGTTGTACAGCACGTGGGCAACAGCAAGCATGAATGCTACGTCTGTTAGCGGGTTAATGTATAAGTGATCGTTCTCTAGGTAACGTTGAGTCTTGTTCTTAACTGGGTCGACAGAAAGAACATTGATCTCGCCTTTCGCTACTTTTTCCTTTAACTGCGCTAGATAGTTGAAAGATTCGTGAGTTTCACAGTTCCAACCTACTTGTAGGTTTTTCACTGGATCGTTTGCCCAAAGAATGATGTTGTCTGAATTCTCTAGGATTTCAGACCAAGACGTACCTTGTGCATAAACTTCAGTTGAACCTAGTACGTAAGGCATGATGGTTTGACCTGCACCAGTTGAGTAGTCACCTACTTTAGTGATGAAGTTACCGTGCATACCTACAGCACGTTGCATGTGTGCAGTACAGTTGTTGAACGCACCAGTTTGGTTCCAACCAGTTTGACCTGCGTGTAAAGCCCATGGACCGTATTCTTTCTGAACACGCTCTAGCTCACGGTAAAACAGGTCTAGTGCCTCATCCCAAGTTACACGGATGAAACGGTTGTTACCGCGCGTCTCAGCGCTGTATTTGTGTTTCTTCAGCCAATCTAGACGAACCATTGGGTAACGAACACGTGATGGGCTGTAAATGATGCCCTTGATGCCGTTCAACATTTCTGTTGGGTTCTGGTCTAGTTCTAGCGGTTTGATCTCTTGAACTTTACCCGCATAGATGTGGGCGCGGAACGCGCCCCAGTGTGACCCTGTTACTTTCCAAGTACCTGTAGACTCAGCTGCGTTTGCGGATGCTGAAGCCAATAAGCTTGGACCGATAACTGACGCTGCACTTGTGGTTGCTACACCTTTAAGAAAACTTCTTCGTGTAATAGCCATTTATTTTTACTCCAATCCGACGCTTATTAGTGGTGACCTTCAGCATAATCTGAAGAGTGTTTCTGTAGGTACTTCAAGATCAGGGCTTCACTATCTGTATCTAGGTTAACGAACGCTAGCATACCGTCGAACATACCTGGCCATGTGTTCGCATCGAAGTGCGCTTCAGCTGGTTGTGTGTGACATACAGAACAGTTAGTTTTATAAGCTTCTTTCGATTTTTCCCATACAGGGTTGATGTCATTCAGCATAGATTCTTTCTTGATCCATACTGTCGCAGCTACTTTCTCCCAAGGAAGACCAGTTAGCTCATCAACTTTCTTCTCACCAGTCGTAACAACGTTCGCGTCTGTTGATGCTTCTTTCATTAGAGATGCTACTGCGATGTTTTTACCGAAGTCTTCTTGAATTACACGACCGAAGCCTTTCGCTTTACGCCAGCCGTCGATTTCAATTTCAACGAAGTCACCTTTGTCTTCAAGAACTTTTACAGTTGATGCTGGGTTTAGTAAACCCGCTTCTTTAGCACCTTTGTCATCAAAGTAGATTGGCAAGTGACGAACACTTACTAGTTGCTGACCTACACCGTAATCAGTGTTTGAGGTCATACCTTCAAGATCACCAACAATACCACCGATGCTATCCATGCCCGCAGGTAAATGGTGGGCGATACCTTTATGACAATCAACACAACTCTGATCTTTCTCTGCTGCTTGTTTCATCTGAATTCGAGCCGTTGGGGACATCTGGTTAAAATCCATCGAGTCATAGTTATGACAGTTTTTACACTCTAAAGATTTATTCGCCGAGAAGCGGTCCCACTCGTGCTTGGCAAGCTCAATGCGGCGTTCTTCGAAAACACCCGGTTCACCATAGTTACCAAATACCTGTGCAAACACTTCTTTTGAAGCTTGCATTTTACGGGCAATCTTATCAGTCCAATTATGAGGTACGTGACAATCAGGGCAAGTAGCTCGAACCCCCGAGTGGTTTTTCCAGTGAACCGTTTCCTGAAGTTCAACGTATACGTTATCACGCATGGTGTGACAGCTGATGCAGAACTTTTCAGTGTTTGTAGCTTCTAGGGCTGTGTTAAAACCACCCCAGAAAATAACACCAGCTATAAATCCACCCATGGTAAGCACACCAAGGCTAATGTGGACGGCTGGGCGAGACATAGTTCGCCACAGTTTAATGATTAACGATTTCATTTTTTACTCTCTTAAACTTTAAATGCTAATGAGGCTTGATAGGAGTTAAGCGCCATGCGCACCAGGAGGACCGAAGAAAAATACCTGAAGTGCCCAGACGATAAACCCATACCCACCTACAAACGCTACACTCAATACTGGAAAGAGAACTACCGCGATAAAGAGGAATGACTTCCACTCTAGCGAGCGTTTTTCGCCCGCTTCAACTTTTTTAACATCACTCATACACTGTGCCTATTTTGTATTTAGTAATTCCGATTAACCCGTTTGCGGAGCTAATTTACTGGGAACATTTTCTTAGCTACCTACTCACGAATATTAAACCATACACAAAGTGTGGTTCAACGAAATCCATACTTTAATTGTTGTTAATCAATACTTTTTTGAGTTCATCCAGTTTTGTTTTCAGTTAAAGAAACATATTAAAAATCATTAACAAATATGAAGAATTAAGTACACCTCAAAAGCATCAAACGCTAACACTTATGAAACTGTGCTGTAACCAAATTTAACGTTCTACTTACTAAGTAGTACCTAACAATACCTAAAATAACCAATATTTTGGGCTGTAATTTTTAAAGCTATTGCGTAACAATTGAAGAAAAAACTGGCGTACTGAAATTCATCATTTGGCACTTTCAGATATGATGTGTGTCCAATAAAAAGGAAGCACTATGCAAGATGTTATCGACATATCTTGGTGGCAGTTACTGCTATTTAGCTCACTTCTCCTCTTACCAATCACCATTAATCACAAACTGAAATTAGGTCTAGGCAAAGAGGCTTCTATTAGTATTGTGCGTATGGCTGTACAGCTCTTTCTGGTAGGGCTTTATCTAGAGTACCTATTTACTCTAAATAGCTTATGGGTCAACTTACTGTGGTTATTTGCCATGATAGTCGTCGGAGCAAGTTCGATTGTCGAAAAATCCAAGCTACCTAAAAAGCTGCTACTTGGCCCAGTTGCTGTTGGTCTTGCTGTAACGTGCGTACCCATTGTTTTGTTTATCTGCTTCTTTATCATCAAGCCGACACCCTTGTTTAGTGCACAATACCTTATCCCCATTGCAGGGATGCTATTAGGTAATAGTTTAAGCAGTAATATAGTGGCATTACAGAACTTGTTTGGCGCTTTCGAAACACAGAAATCAGAATATGAAGCAGCTATAGCTCTAGGAGCCACACCGAGTTACGCAGCCGCACCATTTGTACGCAACGCAATAGGGAAAGCGATGTCACCAATTATGGCGTCGATGGCCACTACAGGCTTAGTCACGCTCCCAGGAATGATGACTGGGCAAATTCTAGGTGGGGCTTCACCAATGATCGCTATTAAATATCAACTGATGATCATGCTGGCTATTTTTGTCATGATGAGTTGCTCTTTGGCACTTGCGTTACACCTATCTTTGAAGACATCACTGACCAAAGAAGGTCGAGTTCTTGCACAAAATCAGGCTTCTAAATAGCCGCTCCCCTACCGTGAGCTCTGGTTACTCACTGAATTTGAGACAGGTTATCCACAGAAACTGTGGATAACCAAATCAATATAGATCCTTTTTTATTCAGTTCACCCTCCCAAAAGATCATTACCTTTGATCCGTGGTTAATTTCAACGAGATATACACATCTGTAAATCGTAGTTACGAAGCCTTCTGCTACTCAAGAAAGAACCCTATGGCATGGTTTTCCACACATAAAAAACGGCCTGCGATGCAGGCCGTCTTTTTAGTGTCGCAGTCAGTTCGGCGCAATCACCGAATTTGAATTAGTCACGCAGATAAATCATCCAATACCACATGCCTACAAAGATACCACCACCGATGATATTACCTAGAGTCACAGGAAGAAGGTTATTGGTCAGAAAGTCCATCATGTTAAGGTCAACATAGTCCGCAGGGTTAGCGCCAGTCATCGTCCAGAACTCAGCAGGAGCGAACATCTTAATACCAACAGCAAGCGGTACTTGGAACATATTCGCAATACAGTGCTCAAAGCCTGATGATACAAACATCGCAACTGGCAAAATCATTACCGCGATTTTATCAGTCAGCGTGCGCCCACTGAAGGTCATCCACACTGCAATACAAACCAACACGTTACACATGATGCCTAGTGCGACAGCTTGGATAAAATCGTGATGCATCTTGTGTTGAGAAATCGCCATCGCGTTCAAACCAACTTGCCCATGATCAAACATGTATTGCTTAGTCAATAGCATACAAGTTACGAGCAATAGTGCCCCAATCAGGTTACCAATATAAACCGTCGCCCAGTTCTTAATCAGTGTTTTCCAAGTGATTTTACCACTTGCACGAGCCACCAAAGTAAGTACTGAACTTGTAAACAGTTCACCACCAGTGACAACAACAAGAATTAAGCCCAAGCTAAATGCTAGACCACCCAATAGGCGAGTGATACCCCATGGCAAATCGCCAGCACCGGTAGTAACGATAGTGTAAAACACAAACGCAATTCCGATATGAATACCAGCTGAAATCGCTAGTAGAAAAGATTTGATTGGATCTTTAGTTGCTTTACCTACGCCAATATCTGCAGCGCGCTCTGCCATTTGTGGCGGTAATAATGAGTCGAATTGGTTTAGATTCATGATGATTTACATTTTGAAACATGTCGTCGGGAGCGCGATAATCCTCTCTTTCATTTCTGAATTCAAGAGCTATTTTTGACTCAAATTCCGCTCAACAACCAAAAATATGCAAAACTCACAATGATATTGAAATTTCATACGACTTTAGTAGTAAAAGCAAAATTGTGATGAATGAAAACCTGTTACCAACAAAAACAAAACACCCATAAATATCAACCAGTTACGATAAGCCAATAAACATATCGTACACTAAAAACATATTTTTAGGGCTTTTGCATCCAGATTTTGACATAGATCAACAGAACGTAAAAAAGCGCTCTCAGGCGCTTTTAACTCAGTCGCAGATTAAGAGATTAGTTGTCCTAAACCGACGGGTCAACCACTTCATCTGATACCGATTCTAACCTGGTATCTTCAAGCTCTGATTCAGTGTTAGTGGGCATCAGTTCAGAATCACTTTCATTAGCAACCTTCCCGCCTGGAGTCTTCAAACTATCCACTAGCTCTTCCAAGCTCTTAATATGTGCCTCACTCTTTGCTACTTGTTCGTCTAGAAGTTGACTACGTTTTGTTGCCTCAGACAATTGTTGCGCCTGTAGCTGGTTTTCTCTTTCTAACTGCGCGAGCTGCCCAGTTAAAGATTCAATCTCAGATTTAAGCATGGCTGTCATATCTGAGCTTTTAAGCTCATTGATACTTGAGACAATCTTCTGAGACTGAAGGCGCAGTACTACGTCACGATAATCTTCTTCATTGATCGCCTGTGAGATGCTTAATAACTGATTCTCAGCATTCAGCACCGATTGTTCGAACTTGTCCCCTTTAACACTCGCAAGTACTTTTACTTCATGAGCAACGCTTCGTACGTGGTCCAACTCAAACTCTGCGGCTTTTGCTGCGTCTTCGATAATGGACTTTTCACGAGGGCTCGCTTTGACCTGATTCTCAGCTAATGCAATTTGTGCAGCGGCCTTAGCAAAGGTCAACGGTACAACATCATCAAAGTCTTCATCTTCTAAATACTCTAATTCGTCTTTGAGCGGTTCGATATATTTCTTGTGTGCGACTTTCACTTCCAACAAGCGTGCATTATTAAGGAACTCAACTTGAGCTTCTTGAGCGTCCTCTAGTTCATCGACTAACACATACTCAAATAGCTCGCTGTATTCTGAATACAATCGTTTGTAACTCGAAGCGAACATAGTGTCAGCACCAAGATCTTTGAGGTACCCCATTTGCACGATCGAATCGGCAAGTACCCTATCCGCCTTTTCCTTAAGTACGAGAATCGCATCATAGTTTGATTTGATTAACGCGATCTTCTCATCGAAGGCTTCAGCATAAGTTAAGCTCGAGAAGATTGAATAACTCTTAGTAAGACGCGTCTCGTCTTTGAGTAAATCGGCATAAATACTTTCCGCGTCTTCCCATGCATCGAGCAGTTCATTGTAATTCTCAGGAGCATAAATAGACAATTGAGTGTGGTCTTCCAACTTTGACTGCCACTCTGTATAGACACCTTGTACAGAATGAAACGAACGGATCTCTACTGCAGATTCATTGTTGTTTGTGGTTTGACTTGCGTCTGTATGCTCTGAGGGTGTGCTTTGACAACCTGAGATTGCAAATAGCATACTAATTACTAACGCTAATTTGTTCGCTCTCACCTGATGCATTTCCTTTTTTGTACCATATTAGCCGAATGCAGTATATTTCTAGTCACACAATATATTACAACCACTTAGCAATAAACATCATTCGCCATTTAAGTGGGCACAAATTGCTCAATGCACCCAAAATAAGTTCACCATACGACAATTAATCATTCAATTTGGTATCAGTTATCAAATCTATTTATTTGCTGTTGTCTGAGCCGAGAATGCGCACTAAGGTGAAGGTAGAGAACGTTATGAATATATAGGTTAATTATGAAGTACACCGCTGAACATATTGCTGATTTAAACCTCCTTCTTCAATTTGATGTAAGTAGCGCGGCTACAGGTATTAAAGTTCATCAAGAGGCTAGCCAAGAAACTCAAGACGCTGTTAAGCGCCTGTTCGAAAAGAACCTTTGTACTCAACCAGACGGCGGTTACCTGACCGATGAAGGTATTGAGATGGCAGAGCGTGCAGACAAGCTACTTCGCGTACTTAAATAAAACGCGACGGTTATAGTAAAAACTCCACTCGCTTCGGCCGTGGAGTTTTTTCATTTTTGACCAAAGGTTTGTTAGGCTTATTAAATCCATAGCTTGTCTTTGTGAGGAACAGATGGCTTCTATATTTATTGTTGGTGCTGGATGGGTAGGCGCAACTTTATCTGAACACCTAGAGAGACATAGTAACCGCGTCGTCGTCACTAAAACGACCCAAGCAGGTGCAGATACGATCAGTAGTGAACGTATTCCCTGCGAAGTATTCAGCTTTGATTCGTCAAACCCAGAGCAAACCGTCGGAAAACTCTATTCTTTATTTCTCGAACACAATTCCGAGATCGTGATAGGTAGCTTCCCCCCTGGTTTTAGAAAAGGCGCAGGAAAAGAGTATGCCGACTATTGGCTGCTACTTACGAAAGCTTGTCAGCAAGCCAATATTAAGAAACTGATTATGGTCAGTTCAACAACGGTGTATCCAACCAAGCCAGGTATCTTATACGAGCAGGATGCATCACTTGCGCTTGCGAACGCTGACAGCGATGACGCTTGCACATTCTCCGATAACGCGCGAATTATGCTTCAAGCTGAACATTCAGTGATGGATTCTGATATTGATTACACCATTCTTCGCTTTAGTGGATTAATTGGTCCTAATCGCCACCCATCGCGCTTTGCCAGTAAACTAAAACAAGTGAGCAACCAAGCCCCTGCGAATATGCTGCACCTTGATGACGCCATTGGCGCGGTTGATTTTGCGATTAACCACCTACATAACGAAATCGCAAATGTGACGACACCAAACACGGTAAGCAAAGCTGAGTTCTACGCTGCCGCTTTAAAAAGCGCCAACAGTAATGAGCCACTCCCACCTGTCGTTAATGAACCAGATAAACTGATTTCTTCGAAAAAGATCCTCGATTTAGGTTATTCATTTAAATTTGAATCCACATTGGACGCTCTTCATGACTAAGCAATCCCCAAAGAATCTTCACCGCTCAATCGATACCCTTTGGAATTTCATGTCGATGGGACACGAGGTTGAGCCCTCAGATTGTATTTTTGTATTGTGCAGTAACGACACTCGCGTTGCTGAATATGCAGCGGAGCTCTACCAACAGAAAGTCGCACCTTATATCGTGTTTTCTGGAGGCGTCGGACGATTTACTGAAGGCAGTTTTGAACGCTCAGAAGCAGAAACTTTTGCAGCCATTGCTAGAGACTGTGGTGTGCCTGATTCTGATATCGTCATCGAAAAACACGCGACAAATACTGGAGAAAATGTCCGTTTCACACACGAGCGACTTACTGAGTTAGGATTATCTCCTAAAAGACTGACCTTAGTGCAGAAGCCCTTTATGGAGAAAAGAACCTACGCGACCTTCAGTAAACAATGGCCTGAAGAGACAACGCAAATAACCGTAACCTCCAAATGGCAGGACTGGGTCGATTACTTTAATGAGGAGTTGCCATTAGATATGGTGCTAGGCGCGTTGGTAGCGGATTTTGAACGCATCAAATCGTACCCCGCTAAAGGTTTTCAGATAGAAATGCCTATCCCTGAGGAAGTAGATAACGCCTATCAAGCGATTAAGAAGCTCGGCTTTGAATAGATCGCGACAACCAATAAGAAAACAAAACGGTGACACTAAGCCACCGTTTCTTTTTTATCACTTTGCCTTTCAGCTATTGCCACAGGACTTAAGACGTGTTTATTTACCAAGCGCCTCTTTGTAGTGAAGACGACAAACAGACACGTATTTGTCGTTGCCACCAATTGCAACTTGATCACCTTCCGCGATCGCGACACCGTGCTCATCAGTACGAATTACCATGTTAGCTTTGCGCCCACAGTGACAGATAGTTTTAAGCTCAACCAGTTTATCAGCCCAAGACAGCAAATAACGGCTGCCTTCAAATAACTCACCTAGGAAGTCGGTACGTAAACCGTAGCACAGTACAGGAATATGGAGTTTATCAACCACTTCAGTTAACTGATATACCTGCTCTTTCGACAAGAACTGACACTCATCAATCAGTACACAGTGACGCTTTTCTTGCTCGTTCAGCTCGTTAATCGCCTCGAAAAGATTCGTGTCATTCTTAAAAAGCTGCGCTTCAGATTGCAGACCAATTCGAGAACTCACTTTACCAATACCGTAGCGATCATCGAGTGCTGCTGTAAAGATAACTGGCGTCATGCCGCGCTCTTGGTAGTTGAATGAAGATTGAAGAAGCGTTGTCGACTTACCCGCATTCATTGCTGAGTAATAAAAATACATCTGAGCCACAGAAATATTCCTGTTTAGTAAAGTTGAATATTGAAAAGATGAAATTCGAGAATTTTTGCTAGAAAAAAGGGCTGAAAATCAGCCCTTTTTTATAAGATTTACTTGCGACGCCAAGTCGTACCTTCTGGGCCGTCTTCCAGAACGATACCTAATTCGTTTAACTTATCACGTGCAAGGTCGGCATTTGCCCAATCCTTAGAAGCACGAGAATCGTTACGCAATTTGATCAGCGCTTCGATTTCAGCCACTTCGTCATCGTTACCTGCAGCATCACCTTGTAAGAAAGCTTCTGGATCTTGGTGAAGAATACCGATGATATCCGCAAGCTCACGCATCAATGCACCAAGTCCACTCGCTTTTTCAATACTTTCTGTCTTGATACGGTTGATTTCACGCGCCATTTCAAACAGCACTGAGTATGCTTCTGGCGTATTGAAGTCATCGTTCATCGCTGCGGTAAAGCGTGAAACGTACTCTTCGCCACCAGCAGGTGCTGCAGTAAGATCTAGACCACGAAGTGATGTGTACAGACGCTCAAGTGATGCACGAGCTTGGTTTAAGTTGTCTTCGCTGTAGTTAAGTTGGCTACGGTAGTGACCAGACATTAGGAAGTAACGAACCGTTTCCGCATCGTAGTGTGCCAGGACATCACGGATAGTGAAGAAGTTACCTAGAGACTTAGACATCTTCTCTCTGTCTACCATCACCATGCCACTGTGCATCCATGTGTTTACATAGTCAGTACCGTGTGCACAGCAAGATTGCGCGATTTCGTTTTCGTGGTGTGGGAACTGCAGATCCGAACCGCCACCGTGGATATCGAAGTGATTACCAAGAATAGACGAGTTCATTGCTGAACATTCAATGTGCCAACCTGGACGACCTGGGCCCCATGGTGATTCCCATGTTGGTTCACCCGGCTTAGACATTTTCCAAACCACGAAATCTAGCGGGCTACGTTTTGCAGAGTCAACATCAACACGAGCACCAGCTTGAAGCTGATCTAGGTCTTGCTTAGAAAGCTTGCCGTATTCGTCAAACTTCTTAACTTCAAACATTACATCGCCGTTGCTTGCAACATAAGCAAAACCACGTTCAATCAGCTTTTCTACAAGCTCAATGATCTCAGTAATGAATTCCGTTGCACGAGGCTCAACGTCTGGACGCTTCATGTTTAACGCATCGAAGTCAGCGTGCATTTCACCGATTAAGCGCTCAGTCAGAGAATCGCAAGACTCACCGTTTTCGTTCGCACGCTTGATGATTTTGTCATCGATATCTGTGATGTTACGAACAAACGTTAGGTCGTAACCTAAGTAGCGCAGGTAACGAGTTACAACGTCGAAAGAAACGAACGTACGGCCATGACCAATATGACAGAGATCGTATATGGTTACCCCACAGACATACATGCCGACTTTGCCAGCTGTAATTGGTTTGAATTCCTCTTTCTGTCTTGTGAGCGTGTTATATATCTTTAGCATGATCTCTATCTATTTTATGGATTAATCAAAATAAGCTCGCAGTATAACAAGTCATACCTTAATAGGTAATACCTTTCACCATCAAATCAGCTAAACTCCTTGCTATCTATTGACGATTTCGTATTTTGAAACTCAATCAAACTAGGCTAGAATCGCCTTTCATATTAAAAAAACACTAAGGTAACAATCATGATCATCCTTCACACAAATTTTGGTGACATCAAAGTTCAACTAAACGAAGAAAAAGCACCAGAAACAAGCGCAAACTTCCTACAGTATTGCCGTGACGGTTTCTACGACAACACACTATTCCACCGTGTTATCGATGGTTTCATGATTCAAGGCGGCGGCATGACTTCTGGCCTTAAAGAAAAAGCAACTCGCGCGACTATCAAGAATGAAGCAAACAATGGTCTAGCAAACAAAGTTGGTACGCTAGCAATGGCTCGTACTATGGAACCGCACTCAGCGAGCTCTCAATTCTTCATCAACGTAAACGACAACTCTTTCCTTAACTTCCGCAGCGAAAGCCTAGACGGTTGGGGTTACTGTGTATTCGCAGAAGTTGTAGAAGGCATGGACGTAGTAAACAAGATCAAAGGTGTTAGCACTGGTTCTATGGGTATGCACCAAGACGTACCACTAGAAGAAGTGATCATTACTGGTACTACAATCGAAGCTTAATTACTTTCTTTCGATTCGCATTCACCATTGATACAATCAATAATTAGGATAAGGGAGCACTCGCTCCCTTTTTTTAAAACTGTATGAAAACATATTTTATATCAGACCTTCACCTTGCTCCGTCACGACAAGACATCACGGACTGCTTCCTAACCTTCATGAAAAATGAAGCGGTAGAAGCGGATGCACTCTACGTATTGGGTGATCTGTTTGAGTTCTGGATTGGTGACGACGATAAAAGTGAATTCGCCAATTCTATTCGCCAAGCATTTATCGATTTGGTGAAAGCTGGTGTCCCTTGTTACTTCACGCAAGGTAACCGTGACTTTTTGGTTGGGAAAAGATTTGCCAAGCAGACTGGTGTGAAGCTTCTAGACGAAGTGACGACTATCGATATCTACGGGCAAAAAGCCGTGGTACTGCATGGTGACACTCTATGTACTGAAGACGTAAAGTACCTCGCTTTCCGTGAGAAAGTACATCAACCTTGGCTACAGTGGGTCTTCAACAGAATTCCATTCTTTATTAAAAAGAAAATCGTGTCAAAAGTTCAGTCTGATATTAAAGATGATAAGCAGACTAAGTCGCTAGAAATCATGGATGTGACACAGCAAGAGGTCGAAAACGTGATGGAGAAAAACAATGTTGACCTCATGATCCACGGCCATACCCATCGTCCAAACATCCACACTTTTGATGCTAACAATTGCACTAAAACTCGTATTGTACTTGGTGATTGGTATATACAAGGCTCTGTATTGGTGTTTACTCCGCAAAGTTTTGAACTACAGAATCGAGCGTTTAGCAATAGCTTTCAACAACAGCCTTAAACTTTCAATTTGATTATTATAGTGGGTCAGACTTTCTTAGATTGTGTATGGTAATTTCTAGTGAATTAGCTATTATCTCTTCATCTTAAATAAACCGAACACAGTACCAAGTTGAAATATTCATACGTAGCGCGTCAACCAATACTCGATGCAGACAAGAAAACCATAGGTTACGAGTTGCTATTCAGGGATGGTCCTAAAAACACTTTCCCTGAAGTAGAACCGGAACTCGCTACTAGTCGTTTGCTATCTGACCACTTCTTATCGACTCACTACAATACATTGGGTGATAAGCTTGGTTTCGTTAACTTCCCTTATGCAAGCCTAATCAACTTAGTCCCTACTCTGTTCCCCAAAGAAAGCTTAGTCGTTGAAGTTCTAGAAGACTGCGAACCAACTGACGAGTTACTTGAGGCGATCAAGGCCATCTATGATGCTGGTTACACGATTGCATTAGATGACTTTGTGCCAAGTAAAGCTTGGAAGCGTTTCCTACCTTACGTATCGATTATCAAATTCGATATTCGTTTAGTCTCTATTGAAAAAGCTTCGATGTTCATGAGCTCATTGAAAGGGTTAGATATTAAGTTTCTTGCTGAAAAAGTAGAGACTTATGAGGAATATCAAGAAGCAAATAGAGTGGGTTTCAGCTACTTCCAAGGCTACTTTTTTAGCAAGCCAAAAATGATTCAAACTCGAGCACTCAATCCTGCTTTTTTAACTATCGTGCAACTGTTGAAAGAGATCGCCATCGATCCTATTGATTTTGGCGAAGTAGAGCGCCTGATCACCTTAGATGTTACGCTTTCATATAAGCTGCTTACCTACGTGAACTCGGCAGGCGGCTCAGCAACGACCATCCGCTCTTTCCGACAAGCATTAGTTTACCTAGGAGAGCAGAAGCTGCGTAAATTTGTTTCTCTTGTAGCGATTGCGTCTGCGAAGGAGGACAAACCTGACTCACTTTACGGCTTAGCTGTCATTCGCGCTCGCCAGTGTGAACTGTTAGTCGAAAAGATGAACGTTAAAGTGGAGCCAGGACAAGCTTTCTTAACTGGTATGTTCTCGTTATTAGATTCATTGTTCGATCAACCGTTAAAACAGGTTCTGGATTCTGTGCCAATTGACGAAGAGATAAAGCAAGCACTAATACTGCGCAAAGGTGTATTAGGTGCGGTCTTAGCCATGGTTGTTGCTTACGAACAAGCTCGATGGGAAGAAGCGACCCGCATTCGTAAACTCCTCAAACTCAGTGAAGCTCAACTCGGCCTCGCCTATGACGAAGCGACAGCTTGGGCGCAAGATTTGTTAGCTCCTGCTTAATCAACCATTGGCTTGCTAGAAACGTCCTCTTTAGTGGACCTTAATTTCTTGTTAAACTCCAACGCATTCATTTATGGCCTCTTACTCAGAGGCCATTTTTACAGGATCTGATTATGTCTTTATGCCCATGTGGTAGCAACAATACTTACCCTCAGTGCTGTGAATCAGCACACCTTGATCACAGTTCAGTTGAAACCCCAGAGCAGTTGATGCGCTCGCGTTATTCCGCGCATGTTTTAGGGTTGGTCGATTATGTAGTTGCTACCTACCATCCTAGCTGCAATGCTGAAGCACAAAGAGAAGGCATTGCTGATTCGATCAACAGTGATTGGGTAGGCTTAGAAGTTATCGACACTGCTGCTGGTTCCCACGAAAACGAGGGCTATGTTGAATTTAAAGTCTATTTTAATGAAGATGGCTCGCAATACTGTATGCAAGAACGCTCTCGTTTCGTTCATGAAAACGGCCTTTGGTTCTATATCGATGGTGAGTTTCCAGAACAGAGCCAACCTGAGCCTGATATTGACCCTCGCCTAAACCAAACCGTAGAGAGCTTTAAGATCGGCCGCAATGACCCGTGTATTTGCGGCAGCGGTAAGAAATACAAGAAGTGCTGCGGCTAACTCGTACGCATAGGAAGTCAGATTAGAAGAAGAGATTCCTGATGTCGCTTAGGCTTCTCGGAATGATGAGGCCTAAATGTGAAAAAGACACACATGATAGAACACTAAAAAAGCCCCGTAAACATAGTTGTTTACAGGGCTTTAGATTATCTAGATGTATCTGAAAGATAGCTTACTTAACCTGAGCTCCGGATAAAAATTGAATAAATAATGAACTAAAAGCTCGTTTGT